>NZ_CP041186.1:7812500-8047206 GCF_006517175.1 Persicimonas caeni
GAGGGAATCTCAATTGATGTCTTTTCCTTCGGGTACTGAGATGTTTCAGTTCTCCGAGTTCGCCTCCAACACCTATGTATTCAGTGTTGGATGACCTGGTATTATCCAGGCCGGGTTTCCCCATTCGGAAATCCATGGATCGAGGCCTGTTTGGCGGCTCCCCATGGCTTATCGCAGCCTTCCACGTCCTTCATCGCCAGCAAACGCCAAGGCATCCACCGTACGCCCTTAGTAGCTTGACCTAAGAATGATGTGTATCTCTCAAACGAGAGACCACAACAAAGTGCGCTTGATGTTTCTAAATGATGTCTCGATGGACAACCTTTGGAATCATCAAGAGCAAGACCTACTTGCTCGATTCCAGGGTCCATCGGATCAGTGTATATCGTTTCATCCACAGCTCGTAATGAGCTGTCGATGGAAGATGCCTGACTGAGAGAGTTTGTTCCCATCCTAGAGAACGCACTCTCATCAAAAGACACTGTCCTATGCAATTTTCAAAGACCTGCTATGGCTTTGAATACAGAAAGGAGTTCAGACAAGACGGCACGTAGATTTCTTTGGCGGTGCGCTTTGGAGGGCAAAGTGTGCGAGACACTCATAGATGCGAGTCGTATTAGAGCTAGATGCTCCGTAAAGGAGGTGATCCAGCCGCAGGTTCCCCTACGGCTACCTTGTTACGACTTCACCCCAGTCACCGTTCACTCCTTCGGCGGCTCCCTCTAAAAGTTGGGTCACCGACTTCTGGAGCAAACGACTTCCATGGTGTGACGGGCGGTGTGTACAAGGCCCGGGAACGTATTCACCGTGGTATGCTGACCCACGATTACTAGCGATTCCAGCTTCATGCAGTCGAGTTGCAGACTGCAATCCGAACTGAGGCCGGCTTTTTGGGATTGGCACACTCTCGCGAGTTAGCTGACCCTTTGTACCGACCATTGTAGCACGTGTGTAGCCCTGGACATAAGGGCCATGAGGACTTGACGTCATCCCCACCTTCCTCCGAATTCACTCCGGCAGTCTCCTTAGAGTGCCCAGCATGACCTGGTAGCAACTAAGAATAGGGGTTGCGCTCGTTGCCGGACTTAACCGAACATCTCACGACACGAGCTGACGACAGCCATGCAGCACCTGTCACCGTGCTCCCCGAAGGGCACCCTCTCGGTTAGGAGAGGTTCACGGGATGTCAAATCCAGGTAAGGTTCTTCGCGTTGCTTCGAATTAAACCACATGCTCCACCGCTTGTGCGGGCCCCCGTCAATTCCTTTGAGTTTTAACCTTGCGGCCGTACTCCCCAGGCGGTTCACTTAATGCGTTAGCTTCGTCACGGACTCTCAATTGAGCCAGCAACTAGTGAACATCGTTTACGGCGTGGACTACCAGGGTATCTAATCCTGTTTGCTACCCACGCTTTCGCGCCTCAGCGTCAGTTCCGATCTAGTCAGTCGCCTTCGCCACTGGTGTTCCTCGTGATCTCTACGGATTTCACCCCTACACCACGAATTCCACTGACCCCTCTCGGACTCAAGCCTACCAGTTTCCAATGCACCTCCGGGGTTGAGCCCCGGGCTTTCACATCAGACTTAATAGGCCGCCTGCGCGCGCTTTACGCCCAATGATTCCGAACAACGCTTGCACCCTCCGTATTACCGCGGCTGCTGGCACGGAGTTAGCCGGTGCTTCCTTCGGAGGTACCGTCATGCCCGACAATGCGGGTTTTCTTCCCTCCTGACAGAGCTTTACGACCCGAAGGCCTTCTTCACTCACGCGGCGTTGCTGCGTCAGGCTTTCGCCCATTGCGCAAGATTCCCCACTGCTGCCTCCCGTAGGAGTCTGGGCCGTGTCTCAGTCCCAGTGTGGCTGATCGTCCTCTCAGACCAGCTATCTATCATGGCCTTGGTGAGCTTTTACCTCACCAACTAGCTAATAGACCGCGAGCTGATCTCCGAGCGCCCGAAGGCTTTGACCGCTCCGGCCGCAGCCGGTGTGGTCTCATGCGGTATTAGCTACCCTTTCGGATAGTTATCCCCCGCTCGGAGGCACATTACTCACGTGTTACTCACCCATTCGCCACTTTACTCGGGACCCGAAGGTCCTTTTCTCGTGCGACTTGCATGTGTTAAGCACGCCGCCAGCGTTCGTTCTGAGCCAGGATCAAACTCTCCAGTTTGAAATAGAGCTCCTCTATAATGAACAACCAATCTCTCAAAGGTATAAGAGCTGGTTGCCAAGCGTTCGCTGCGACACACGTCCTTCTCGTCTAGCGGGCGAACCCACTAAAGAAGGTGTGATGGCTGCTATGCTTGGAGAGCTGCGTACAGGTTTTGGTCGATTTTGATGACCGAGCACTTGCGCCTCTATAGTAGAGGTGGCGACTTAAGAAAGAAGAACCTGTCAGGAAACCACTTTCGAAAAGCCTTGCGCTCGGGCCGTGCGCGCTTCGGGCATCTAACTCCGAGCCCCTCCTTTGGAGGGACGCGCGTCACACGACGAGGTCGACTCGTCTGCACACTAGCTTCGCCAAACAAAGAGCACTACCTTTTCTGAGTTAGACTCAGTAAGAAAGACGTGCCGTCTTGTCTGAACTCCTATTCTGTTTTCAAAGAGCCGCTCGATGTTAAGCCGTGTCGGCTTTTTCATCAGCGGGCGGCGGAGCATATGTTCGTTGCCGCCGCCTGTCAAGAGCCTTTTTCAAAACTTTCGAAGCGTGTTCGAAATTCCGAGAAGCCTCTCGCCGCCGACTCGAGCCGTTGGGCTTTTTGTCAGCGGGCGGCGGAGCATATGTTCGCTGCTCCAGCCTGTCAAGAGCTTTTTTCGTTTCTTTCGAACGTTTCCGAAAGCGACAATCGAGCTCCTGGGCGCTGACCCGAAGCCGTAAGGCTTTTCGTCAGCGGGCGGCGGAAGGTAAGTGCTTACCGCCGCCGCGTCAAGAGCCTTTTTCGTTTCTTTCGAGCTTTCTCGAAATCAGCGTTTCGGCTCTCGCCGCCGACTCGAAGCCACGTGGGCTTTTTCGTCAGCGGGCGGCGGAAGGTAAGTGCTTACCGCCGCCGCGTCAAGGGGTATTTAGGTATTTGTTCGCGACTCGGCGTAGACGGTCCGCCTCCGCCTTGTCTTATGGAACACAGCCACCTAATTTGATGTTGCACTGACACGTCTCAAAGGGGCGATTGAATGCCGCCCGCATCGAGCGCGTCCCAGTAGAAAGAGAACGTAGGTCCGAGACAAAAATTTCCATAGATGTCGAGAAAGGCAGGAGACAAATCTTGAAGAACCGCAGTCGGTCTAAACATCATCGCTTCGCCCCCCTACTTCTTGCGGCCGCTTTTGTGCTGGTCGGGCTGGCCCCGTCCGTGGCGGCGGCACAGAGCGCGGAGAAGTTGACGCGCTATCTGCCCTCCTCTAGCCAACTCGTCGTTGGGCTCAACGTCTCGAAGCTGAGTCAGTCCAAGTATTATAAGGAAGCGCTCGCGTGGGCGCGCGCGAATAGCGGCAGTGACCAAGAGTTCTTGGAGGTACTCGAGAAGGACGCCAAGCTCGATTTGACCAAGGACCTGGATGCAATTGCACTGAGTGTGCCCGACACGCAGGTCGACAGTTCGAAGCCGCAGCGTAACTTCACGGTGGCAGTGTCGGGGAGCTTCGATAATGACAAGCTCCTGGCCGCCATCAAGAAGGAGAACAAGGAGCTCAAGAGCACCAAGAAGGGAAAGGCGACGGTCTACTCGAGCGGTGAATTCGAGTTCACGTTTCCCAAAAAGGGCGTTCTGTGGGTGACGGCTGGCCCGGATGCTTACCGTAAGGGGGCGTTCAAGGCCCTTGGCGGCGGCAAGCACTCGGTGCAAGCCAACAAGGTGTTCAAGAAGCTGATGGGAGAGGTCAACACATCCCAGGGCTTTTGGATGATGGGAGACACGTCGACGATGCAGACGCAGCAGACGGCCGGCAGCCCCCAGCCCAAGAGCATCGCGGTGAGCGCAGACATCGCCAAGGGCCTCGCCCTCGAGTTGCTGGCTGATATGCCCTCCGAAGCAGATGCCAAGAGTGCCGTCGAGCAGATGAAGGCGCTCAAGCAACAAGGCGGTCAGGCTGCGATGTTGTCGATTCTCGGCGCTGGTCCTCTGGTCGCGAATCTGACGACCAAGCAGGACGGCACCAAGCTTCGCGCGACGACCACAATGACGGCCACCGAGTTTGATACGATGGTTCAGCGCATCAAGCAGCTGGCGCAGTCGCAGATGCAAGGCGGCGGCATGCCTGCTCAGCCGGTGCCTAACAAGAAGAACAAGTCTGGCGGCGCCAACGCCGACTTCAACTAACCGCCGGACCACCAGGTGATGGCCGGCGTGGACTTCCCGCGCTGGTCATGTACACTCCAGCCCGCCGAGCTTCTCGGCGGGCTTTTTTGCTCTGCGTGCACAAACTATGGGGCAGGGATTCGCTGCTGTTGATATTTGTGGTGCGACTTCCCGGTCCGCAATTGATTGATATTGAAAATCCCTTCGATCGGGGCCTTGAGATGATTGAAGATGGTCTGGTAGCGGCTCGGCACCGCGCGATACTCGTGTTGGTAGCAGCCGCAACATGCTTCGCCCTACCCGCTTCGGCAGATGCTCAGGACGAGCCGACGCCGACAAACGGCCTGGTTCTTCCGGATCAGTCGGTCACCACCCGAGCAGACGCCATAAGCCTCGAGCTCAACCCAGCTGGCCTCGGGTTCATCCGAAACGGCGAGGCGGCCGTCGGCGTGCAGCAAGCTACCGGCGACTTCGAGGGGCTACAGCCCGAGGGCACCGGGCTCTTCTTGGCCGGCGGAAACGGCACCATCGGTGCTGGTTTCGGTCTGCAATGGCTCGACCGTCCGCAACTGGACGTCGACTTCTCCGATTACCGCAAATACACCTTCGGCTTGGGGTTGAGCACCGAAGAGAATTTCAGCTTTGGTTTTGCCTACAACTTCTTCGGCAGCAGTGACAGCGAGCTGCTCGATGATTTGGACAGTTGGGACGTCGGTCTGATGTGGCGCCCCAGTGCCAACGTCGGCTTCGGTTTGCGCGCACGCGACCTCAATCAACCGTTTTTGAACGGTGACGACGCCCTGCCCGTTCGCACGGCCATTGGCATGGCGCTGCGTTTCTTCGATGGGCGCGTCCTGCTCGATCCCACCTTCGAATTCACCTCCGACGGCGACTCCATCTTTTTGCGCCCTCGCCTGCTCATCGAGCCGATCGACGGCGTGCGCTTCTTCGGGCGCACCGAGTGGGACATGGAGTTCGAGAACGACGAGAGCAGGGTAACGTGGGCCCAAACCGTCTTGGGTCTCGCGCTCAACACGACGGTGCTGGGCTTAGAGACTGCAGCCATCGCCGATTTCGGCGACGACAATGATTTCCTCGGACACACGCACCTGGCGTGGGTCAGCGAGGGCAAACGACGAGGCTTTGGCGGCCGTCAGCGCCGTTGGGTGCTCGTCGATCTCACCGGCGGCATCGCCGAACAGCCCGTCTCGGGGTTCTTCGGGCCGTCGGCGTCGAGCTTCATGTCGCTTCTGGTCGAACTCGAAAACCTCACTGAAGACGAGACCGTCGAAGGGGTCGTGCTCAACGTTGGCCAAAGCGATCTCGGTTACGCCCAGATCTGGGAGGTGCGTCAGGCCGTCAAACGCATGCGCAAGGCGGGCAAAGAGACGGTCACGGTGTTGACCAACCCGACCTATCGGGAGACCTACCTCGGGAGCGTCACCGAGCATGTCTGGCTGATTCCTGCCGAGCCCTACTCTCCCGACGGGCTGAGCCTGAACCTGACCTCGTACTCCGAGACCTTGGCCAAGGCGGGCATCCAGGCCGAGTTCCTGCGCATCGGTCGCTACAAGAGTGCGCCGGAGACCTACACCTACCGCCAGCCGTCGAAGGAGGCGCTGGAGCAGACGACCCGTTACCTCGACGGCCTCTTCAATCGCACTATCCAAGCCCTTGCCAATGACCTCGACATGGACGCCGAGAAGATCGAGGAGATGGTCAACCGGGTGCCGCTCTTCCCGGCGCAGGCCGCAGAGGAAGGGTTTATCGATAAAGTCGTCTACTTGGACAATGTCGAGGAGAAGTTGCGCGACGAGTTCGGCGCGCATGTGTCCCTCGAGCGGGAGTACCCCGAAAAGTTGCCCGCGGAGATGCGCTGGGGCACGCGTCCCGAAATCGCAGTCGTCGTCATCGAAGGGTCGATTGTGCGCGGACGCTCGGGAAGAACCCCGTTCATCAACGAGGTCATCGCCGGAAGCGACACGCTGACTCAGATTTTCGACAAGCTTCGACGCGACCCACTGGTGCGCGCCGTCGTAGTGCGCATCGACAGCCCCGGTGGCAGCGCCGTGGGAAGCGACCTCATCTATCGAGAGATGCGGCGGCTGGCCGAGAAAAAGCCGGTGGTCGCCTCTATGGGCAATATCGCGGCGAGTGGTGGCTACTACGTAGCAGCCGGTGCCGACGAGATCTTTGCCTCTCCGAACACGTTGACCGGCTCGATTGGCATCTTCACCGGCAAGTTCAGCATCTCGAAGCTCGCCGACGTGATTGGCATCGGCTCGACCAAGATCGAGCGCGGTGACCGAAGCGGCGCCTTCGACATCTACCAGCCGTGGACCGAAGAGGAGAAAAAGGGCGTGGCCCGCTCGATCACCTACCTCTACAAGCTCTTTATCCAGCAGGTCGCGCGCACTCGTCCGCTGAGCCCCGAGGAGGTCGACGCTGTCGGCCGCGGACGTATTTGGGACGGCGTCAGCGCCGAGGACAAGAAACTCGTCGACCAATTGGGCGGGTTGATGGACGCGATTCGACGCGCGGAGGAATTGGCCGGGGTTCGCCGCGGTGAGGTCACCTACGAGTTGTACCCCGAGAGCCTCGGTCTGTTCGACGCGAGCGACACGTCGGTGACCGCCAAACTGGCGCGCAAGCTATTCGGCCAACAGGAGCCTGTCGCCTTCTCGGCCGATGCGGCCCTCGGCTCCCTGGTGCGACGGTTGGGCAAAGGCATCCTGCTGCCCGCGTTGTACGAGGATGGCGAGCCGTTGATGCTGCTGCCGCACGTCGTCGAAATCGACTAGCGCAGAGCTTACGGCGAGAAGGAGGCTGTGGTCGTCTTGCCGCTGCGAACGCGAAGTTGCTTGGTGGCGGAGTAGCGCTTGAGCCGTGTGAAGTAGACGCGCACCCCATAGGTGCCCGGCTCGAGTGAATGCTTCACGCTCGAGGTGTTGTCGGCGATAAGCCTCCCGTCGACATACACCTTGCCCTTCCCTGAGATACGCACCGACAAGTGACCCTTCTTGGCGGCGTCGTTGTCGCCGTTGCCCCAAATATCGAGCTTCTGAGGCGACTTGGCCGATGTGCTCGAACTCTCTTCCGTCTCGTTCGAGTCTCCCCAGATATCCAAATTGGCGGCCTTCGACGGTTCGCTACGTTTGCGTCGACGCGACGTGGTTCGTCGCTTGGGGCGCCGCCGAGCCTTTCGGCTCGTGGTTGCTTTCTCGGCGCGCTCTTCCACCTGCGGCTCCTCGCGCGCTTCTTCTTTCGTGTCGAACCTCAGCTCGATCTGTTTGACGCGTCCATCATCGGACTCCCACGCGACCTTTCGGGTCGTGGTTCGCCCGTCTTCGAGCGTGGCGACGATCTGGTGCGTGTCGTTGCGCGACAAACCGGGCACGTCGACTGGCGACTTTCCAATCTCTTTGCCGTCGACTTCGATACGCGCGTCGGGCGGATACGTGGCGACCTTCAAAACCGCACCGCCCGAGGGAAGTTCGAACTCGAGCTGGGTGGTCTCCCGGTTGGGCTGAATCGTCCGCTCGACGGCCTCGAACCCCTCCATCGACAACTTCAAGTCGTAAGTCTCCGCCGTCGATATACCCTCGAGCACGGTGGGCGTGAAGCCCATGCTTTCGCCATCGAGTTCGACTTTGGCGCCTCGCGGCGTCGAGGTGACGCGGACATCGACCGTGCCGGTGTTATCAGCCGGTGCCACCGCTGCCTGCGGGCCGCCCTCACTTTTGGCATGCGCCTTTGGCGGATCTGCACTCGGTTCCTCGTCGATGAGCACAAACGCGAGCACGCCGGCGAGCACAGTCACCATCATGGCGATACCGCCAAAGACCAGGTGCGTGCGCGTGAGCCAGCCCGGAAGCACGCGCTCGTGGAGCGGGAGCTTCGTCGCAGTCGTCGCTCCTTTGGGGGCCGGGACGTTGCCGGAGCCAAACCCGCTCAAATCCATGAATTGTGGGGCCGACAAGCCGCCCTGCCCTTTGGCCGGCGCCTCGTCTCGACGCTGACCACTCTCCGCCGGGGTGGGGGCGCCCGGGGTCCAGAGCTGGGTGGGTTCGTCTTCGTCGAACGGGTTGTCACTAAACTCGTCGGTCGCCCCCGTGTCGATCTCGCTCGACAGCGGCGTTCCCGGCTCGAAGATGACGCTTGCCTCATTGGCCTCGTAGTCGAGGCGCGACATGAGCGCGCTGTCCTCGGCCGAATCCCAGGGGTTGCTCCCGGCGTCGCCGATGACTTCGGCGAGCTTCATGCGCCGATACGGACCGTGCCGACGGTCCAGGTACTGCATGAGCGCCAACTGCATCTCTTGGGCACTCTGAAACCGGTAATTCGCATCTCGCTGAGTCGCCTTGCTCACAATATTGGCGAGCTCGGGATCGATCTGGGGCACCACCGCCGAGATGGACGGAAAATCTGCCCGTCGAACCGCTTTGAGCAACTCGTACTCTTGGATACGTGCATACGGGTTGTCCCCGGCGAGCAACTCGTAGAGCACCATGCCGGCGGCGAAGACGTCCGTGCGCGCATCGATGTGGTGTCCGTGAGCTTGCTCGGGCGACATATAGTAGAATTTGCCCTTGATGATGCCGTGCTGGGTGTCCTCCTGGGCGCGTACATCGGCCTTGGCAATGCCAAAGTCGACGAGCTTCACCTCCCCTTCATGGCTGATCATGATGTTCTGCGGGGAGACGTCCCGGTGGACGATCTGCAGCGGGCTTCCGTCGGGCCCCTTTCGGGTGTGGGCAAAGTGCAGCCCGCCCAGCGCTTCGGCCATGGCGAAGACGACCGCCGGCTCGGGAATGGCGCGGCCGCGCTCGCGCTGTCGCTTGTTGAGTTGGTGCAGGTCGACGCCGTCGATGAACTCCATCGCGATGAAGTACTGCTCGTCGATGCACCCCAGGTCGAAGATCTGGGCGATGTTGGGATGGGTCAGCTGCACGGCGATACGCGCCTCGTCGACGAGCATCTTGGTGACGTCGTGCTCGTCGCCAAACTGAGGGTGCAAACGCTTGATGGCCAGCAGCTTTTCGAAGCCGCCCAGACCAACCGTCTTCGCCCGATAGATCTCTGCCATCCCCCCCACAGCGATCTTCTCGAGCAGGGTGTACTTGCCAAAGGACTCTGCGCTTTCTACCATATCGACGACGTGTCCTGACTCCGCTGAATTGGCTGCAGCTGCGCTAGCATTGTAGTCGTCACCACCGTTTTTCACAGCACCTATTTCTGCGAGCAAAAATGGCGCCCCACGAGCGGTTTCCCGACGAGGCTCAGCCCACCAAAATTGCCTACGTCAATGGCGAGCCGAGGACTCTTCACCTTCGCAAAACCCACTTGGTCGTCAACCCCGGCGTCGACGAGGCGCGCGAGTACACCTTCGACCAGGACGTCATCACGCTCGGCACGCTCGAAGACAACGACATCCCGCTCGATGACGACACCGTCAGCCGCGAGCATTGCCGCATCGTCCAGGACGGCCCGCACACCCTCATCATCGACCAGGGGAGCACCAACGGGACCTACGTCAACGGAGTCCAGGTGCGCGAAGCCTACCTGGCCCCGGGTTCGGTGCTCGGCGTGGGCAACACGCAGATTCGGTTCAATCCGGTCGACGAGCAAGTGCCCATCACCCCCAGCACGTCGGAGCGGCTGGGCGACATCGTCGGCAAAAGCGTCAAGATGCGCGAGATCTTCGGCATCATCGAGAAGATCGCGCCCACCGGCGCCACGGTAATCATCGAAGGCGAGACCGGCACCGGCAAAGAGGTGGTCGCGCGCACCATTCACCAGTTGAGCGCGCGCAAAGACCAGCCGTTCACCGTCTTCGACTGCGGCGCGGTTCCCGCCAACCTCATCGAGAGCGAGCTGTTCGGCCACGAAAAGGGGAGCTTCACCGGGGCGGTGATGACGCGCAAAGGCCTCTTCGAAATGGCCGAGGGCGGCACCATCTTTTTGGACGAGCTCGGCGAGCTGTCGCTCGACCTGCAGCCCAAGTTGTTGCGCGTGCTCGAGCAGCGCGAGGTGCGCCGCGTCGGCTCCAACAAGCCGATTCCTGTCAACGTGCGCGTCATCGCGGCGACCAACCGGTCGCTCGCCGAGGAGGTCGATGCAGGACGCTTCCGCGAGGACCTGTTCTATCGGCTCAGCGTGGTGCGGCTCAACTTGCCGCCGCTTCGCGAGCGCATCGAGGATATCCCTCTTCTGACCCGTCACTTCCTGAGCCAGCTCGGCTTCAACCGCGATCACGAGGGCAACCACAAGGTCAAGACCATC
The DNA here is from genome assembly GCF_006517175.1 of Persicimonas caeni. NCBI lineage: Bacteria > Deltaproteobacteria > Bradymonadales > Bradymonadaceae > Persicimonas > Persicimonas caeni. The sequence goes on from NZ_CP041186.1 coordinate 7,823,078, forward strand.
AGCCGCGAGGCGCTCGACGTGCTTACCGACTACGACTGGCCGGGTAACGTGCGCGAGCTGGTCAATATCATCGAGCGAGGTTGCTCGTTTGCCCGCGGCGACTGCATCACCTGCGAGGAGCTTCCCGGTTATGTGACCGGCGACGAGGACGGCGGCTTGATGCTCACCCCCGGCCGGCGCGACAGCGATCGCTCCGACATGGCCGACCTGCCGCGACGCTCCGAGCTCAACGATATGCCCTTCAAGCGCGCCAAAGAGGAGTGGATTGCGAGCTTCGAGAAGGACTATATCGCCACTCTCCTCGCCCGCCACAGCGGCAACATCAGCTCGGCGTCACGTGAAGCCGACATCGACCGCAAGTACTTCCGAAAGCTGATGTACAAGCACGACATCGACATCGACGAAATCTAGTCGTCGAGTCGTCCGACCGGCAGCGCTCAGCGCGCGCCCTGCGCGTTCGGCTCGAGCTCGATGTCGAGACTCTCGAAGCCACCCGAGCCGAGCTCGATTTTTTGTTCGTGAGATTTGTAGTGGGGATGCTCGATCACCAGGGTATGCACGCCCGGCTCGAGGTTGGGCACCGTCACCGGTGAGCTCGTGCCCTTCTCTGTTCCATCGACCGTGATGCGCACGCCCGTAGGCGGCGAGACGCTGATCACCAGCGTCGCGGGTTTTTGAGGGGCTGGGGCCGCCTTGGCCTCGGGTGCCGGTCCTTGCGGTCGGTTGACCCACAGATACAGCGTCGCGCCGCCGGCGAGCAACAACATCAGAACGGCCGCAGCCGCCAGATACTTCTTCTTGCGACGCTTCCGGCGCACACTGGACGGGTTCGGGATACTCTTGGGGGTGCCGTGGCTGGCAAATTCTGCCGAGCTGAGCGCGTCCGAGCGACTCAGCGCCATCGTCTCGTCGTTGGCCACGGCCACGCCGCGATCCAAATCGACAGTTTCGAGGCCGGAGTTGTCGCCCTCGATCTCGATGATGTCATCGACGTCGAGCGCGATGACGTCTTCTTCGGCTTCGGCCGCAAATTGAGCCGCGTCGAAGCCACCGGCGGCCACCACCGTGTGCTCGCTGGCGAAGCGATCGACATCGACGTTCTCTTCGGGCGAGATGTCGGCGGCCCACAGCGCTTGGTGCTCCGATGTGGGCGCGTCCTCGTCGGGACGGGTGTCCTCGCCTTCGGCCTCGCGAGCCAGCCGGCGCACGTCGTCGGGCGTGCGAATCCGGCGGAAGAACTGACGCTTCTGACGCTCGGCGGCCAGCGGTTCGCTGAACATGTCCGCCATCCACTGCGACAGATTCTCGGCGCCATAGGGCGGGTTGAGCGACATCAAAAAGCTGTCGAGCGCCGCGGCGAGCTCGCGGCCCGACTGGAAGCGCTCGTTGGCGTCGGCCGCCAACGCCTTGGCCACGATGCGATCGACCTCGGGCGGAATCTGGGAGTTCTTCTGACTCGGCGGCGCGATGTCGGGGTCTCGCACCATCTGCAGCGTCTCGTACTCGTTGTCGCCGCGGAAGAGTCGTCGGTTGGTCAGCATCTCCCACAGCAAAATCCCCACCGAGAACAAGTCACTGCGGTGGTCGATGGCCTCGCCGCGCACCTGCTCGGGGCTCATGTAGCCGAATTTGCCCTTGAGCACGCCGACCTGAGTGCGCGTCTCCTGGAACGTGCCCTTGGCGATGCCAAAATCGATGATCTTGACCTTGCCGCCATAGGTAACCAGCACGTTCTGCGGCGAGATGTCCCGGTGGATGATATTGAGCGGGTCGCCATTTTCGTCGTTCTTGGCGTGCACATAGTCGAGACCGGTGGCGATCTCGCGGGCGATGTAGCAGCACATGGCCACGCTCATGATGCGACGCTGCTCACGCAACTTTCGCTGCAGCTCCAGGATATCCTGGCCGCTGATGAACTCCATCAGGATATACGGCGAGGTGTGGAACCGCCCCAGCTCGTACGTGCGCACGATATTGGGGTGGATCAGCTGGACGGTCAGCTTGGCCTCGTCGATGAACATCTGGACGAACTCGTCGTCCTCGGCCAGATGCGGCAGGATGCGCTTGAGGGCAAGGTGCTTCTGGCTTTCGGGGGCGTTAAACGGCTTGGCCCGAAAGATCTCTGCCATGCCCCCGACGCTGACGCGCTCGAGGAGGCAGTATTTCCCAAAAAGCATCGGTCGTTCCACGACACTCGCCTGTGCTAGCGAAGTTCCTGCCATCGGTATGGATGGCTCGTGATTCGGGAGTATAGGTTTCCATGTTGTGTAGCGTCAACGACTCTGGTCGAGACATCGCGCGCTCGAACCAAGTGTGTTATTTCGACGTTCGCTGCATCTAACAACCACAAACAACCGGCCACCTCTTCCGATTCGTACATATGACTGATCAAAACGCCGACATTTCCCAGCGAAAGCTCGACCATATCGACCTCTGCGCCGAAGACGAGGTCGAGTATCGAGGCAAGACCACGCTCCTCGAAGAAGTCGAGCTTTTGCACGACTCGCTGCCCGAACTCTCCATCGACGCGATCGACTTGAGCGTGTCGGTCATGGGCAAGACGCTGGCCGCGCCGCTGCTGATCACCGGCATGACCGGCGGCGCCGAGCGCGCCCGCGAGATCAACGAGACGCTCGCCCGCGTCGCCCAAGAGCTCGGCATCGCCTTTGGCGTGGGCAGTCAGCGCGCCATGATGAAGCACGCCGAACTCGCCGACACCTATCAGGTGCGCGAGGTCGCCCCCGATATCCTGCTCTTCGGCAACGTCGGCGCCGTGCAGGCCGCCGAGTCGAGCACCGCCGAGATCGAAGACCTCGTCGGCGGCATCGGCGCCGACGCGCTGTGCGTGCACCTGAACCCGGGCCAAGAGATGATCCAGCCCGAAGGCGACCGCGACTTTCGCGGCTGCGTCGACGGCCTGGCGCGCCTGGTCGACGAGCTCTCGGTGCCCGTCATCGCCAAAGAGACCGGCTGCGGGCTGAGCCCCGCCGCGCTCGACAAGATCGCGAGCACCGGCGTCGAGTGGGTCGACACCTCCGGCGCCGGCGGCACGACCTGGGTGGGCGTCGAAACCCTTCGCACCTCCCCCGAGAAGGCGACCATCGGCGAGATGTTCTGGGATTGGGGCGTGCCCACCGGCGCGGCGATCTCGTTCGCCAAGGCGCGAAACCTAAACGTCATCGGCTCGGGCGGGCTTCGCACCGGCTTGGACTGCGCGCGCGCCATCGCACTGGGCGCCGACATCGCCGGCATGGCCCTTCCCTGGCTCAAGGCCGCGTTCCACGAGGGGCACGACGCCGCGATGCAATTCGGTCGGACGACCATTCAGGCGCTGCGCGTCGCGTGCTTGCTCACCGGTTCGGCGAGTATCGCCGAGCTGCAAGAGGCGCCGCGCGTGCTCGGCCCGAATCTGCGCCGCTGGACCGAAGCGCGCGCCGACCAGGTCTCGCCGCGGCACTGAGCCACAGCCCGTTCACGAACCGCCAACACTACGAAGGAGAACATGAAGCTCAGGATCAGAGACGCATTTCACCTCGTCGGTTTTTACGTCACCGCTCCTCTGGAGGAGATCTCCTCCCGCGTCCCCGAGGCCAACGAGCGCCTGCTCGATAGGCTCGACGAGGTCGACGGCCGCACCGGCGAGCACCTTCTCAGTGTGTCGCTGGGTATTGAAGACGGCGTCTACACCCAATTTGTGGGCGTCGAGGTCGAGGCGGACGCCGAGCCACCCGAAGGCATGGAGACCCTCGATCTCCCGTCCGCCCGCTGGGTCCAGTTCTCCCACCACGGACCGGTCGAGGGCATCGCCGGCAGCATCGGTACGATGCGCCAGTGGGCCGACGAAAACGAGCACCCCACCGAGCACGTCTTCGTCGTGTTCCATCCCCTCGACGACGAGGGCCCCATCGAATTGTTGGTCAGGCTGCGCCAACCGTCGCCCTAAGGCAACAGCGATTGACGCGGCATCAGCCGCCTATAGGCCGCGCGCCGCCGCCATGGCGTCGTAGCCGATCTTGTCGACCAGCTGAGCGCGCATCACGCTCGCCGGCGCAAGGCGCGCGGCCGTCTTGCGCAGCCACACCGCCGCGGGGTTGCGCCACTGGCCGATCTTGCCGAACCGCCACGAATCATTGACGAGCTTCGATGTGCGGGGGATGCGCAGGCGCTCGTAGGCATCCAAGGCCTCGTCGAGCGTCTCGCGGCGAACCAAGAGCTCGGCCAACATTCCGGCGTCCTCGATCGCCATACACCCGCCCTGCCCCAAATTCGGCGTGGTCGGGTGGGCGGCATCTCCAAGAAGCGTCACCGCGCCCCGGCTCCACGCGTCGCGCGGCCGCCTGTCGTAGAGCGCGTCGAGGTGGATATCCTCCGGGCGCGTCTCGGCGATGAATTGCGGGATGCGCAGCGGCCAACCGGCGAAGCGCTCCGACAAAAACGACGCGTACTCATCGCGGTCGAGCGAGAAGTCGCGCCCGGTTCGCCACGTCGCCCACCAATACGTGAGCTCCTCGCCCAGCGGCGCCAACCCGAAGCGCCGCCCCTTCCCCTGGAGCTCACGCAGATAGCCCACGTCGGTGTCGACACCGTAGGCCAGCCCGCGAAAGCAATACTCGCCGCTGTAGCGCGGCGGCTCCTCTCCCCAGATCGACGCGCGCACACGGGACCAGAGCCCGTCCGCCCCGACGATCAGATCGGCCGTGGCGCTCGAGCCGTCCTCGAAGTGCGCGGCCGGTCGTGCGCCGTCTGCGTCGACCGACACACACCCTTTGCCAAAAACGATCGACGTCGACTCGAGCCCTTCGGCGAGCATCTCGAGCAGCGCGCCGCGATGGACGATTCTCGGTGCGGCGTCGAGCTCGATGCCGTCGAGCAAATCGGCGATCGCGTAGTGCGCCAGCACCTCGCCCGAGGGCGCCACGAACTCGCCGTAATCGACCGCCGCACCCAACTCCACCATGGCCTCGGCGTAGCCCAGGCTGTCGAGCACGCTGACCGCGTTGCTCCAAAGCCCGATCCCCGCGCCCACTTCGCGCAACGCGGGGGCCTGCTCGTAGACCGTCGCCTCGATATTTCGCTGTTCTAGGGCGCGGGCGAGCGTCAGCCCGCCGATGCCGCCGCCGATGATGATCACATTTGATGGACGCATGAGTTACTCCTGTCGCTGTTGAAGGCATCTGGAACCATCCACGGGCGTTAGAGTAAGGTGCGCGTGGTGCGCCCGCCTTATCGTCAGGCGCCAAGATCCTGTCACTTGATGCCAGCCCAACTGACGCGAGCAACCTACTGCCATGCAAGAAACCAACTTGGACGCCGCCGTCGCCCTCGCCCTGCTCGGCTTTGCCGAGTCGCTCGGGCTCGAGCGTCAGCAGGCGCTGGCGGCCGCAGACCTTCGACCCGAGCAGCTCGCTACACTCGAGGCGCCGATTCCGTTCGAAGCGCCCATTCGACTGTGGCAGTTCATGATCAACGCGCGCCCCGCCGAGCCGCTGGGGTTGATGCTCGCACAGACGATGCGCCCCGACACGTTCGGGCTGGCCGGCCACCTCTTTCGACACAGCGAGGACGTCGAGCAGGTCTTCGAGCGCATGGCGCGCTATCAGGCGTTGATCGACCCGGTGCTCGACCTGCGCACGAGCGTCGAGCGCGAAGGGCTTCGCGTCGAGTTCCACCACCACCCGCGCGTCCTCGAGCTGGCGCACCCGCTCGAGGGCATGGTCGGCGCGGCCGTGCACACCTTGCGCGACTGGCTGTCGGCCGCCGTCGAGGTGCAGGTTCACTTCGCGCACGCACCGCTGCACCCTCTCGACATCTACGCCGAGTATCTCCCCGCGCCTGTTCGATTCGAGCAGCCCGCCAACGCGGTGATTTTGCCGATGGAATTGCTCTCCGAGCCGATCGCCGACGCCGATCCGGCCGTGGCGGGCTTCTTGAAGAGGTTGGCCGAAGAGCGGCTCGACAAGCGCGTCGACTCACCGTTTCGCCACCGCGTGGCCGCGGTCATCGAGGCCCGCCTCGACGACGTCCTGCTCGCCCAGGAGGACGTCGCGACCGACCTCGGGGTGAGCGTTCGCACCATGCAACGCCGGTTGCGCGACGAAGACGTGACCTACACCCAGATTCACGACGACGTACGCCGCCGCCTCGCCGAGCGCCTCCTGCGCGACGACGACCTCGCCATCTTCCAGATCGCCGAGCGGTTGGGTTACGCCGAGGCGGCCAACTTCACGCGCGCCTTTCGGCGCTGGACGGGCGAATCGCCCGCCGAGTTTCGCGAACGCCGGCGCTAACGCGCGACATGTCGCAGGTAGTAGCGCCCCACCCCGTAATACAACAACGAAAACTCATCGCCCCCCGCCGCATACCCCGCGCCAAACAAGATCCGCTCGTCGCCCAGAAAGACCTCCGGCTCCGAAAGCGCCTCGATGCGCGCACTTCGCTCCATCAGGCGGACGAGCCACGCCCGGCGATCGTCGGTGACCAGCAACGATCCATCCGGCGCCGCCGTGAGCCGCGCCGACTCGTGCGCCGCCGAGAGCCCCACCGCTGCCCCGACGGGGCGAATGCCGCCGTCGTCGACGACAAAGCTGTGCAGGTTGGAGGCGTCATCGAGGAGGTAGACGCGCACGCTCGACGCATCCTCGACCGCCGCGCCCGTGACGTAGCGAGGAACGCTATCGTCGGCGGGGGCCTCGAAGCGACTTCCGATCGCGAAGTCATCGCCGGATCGCTCGAGAATAACGAAGCCGCGCCGGGTCACCACGAGCAGGTCGCTCGACACAGGCAAGTATTGGACGTCGACCGGCTCGAAGATCGGGCATTCGCTGGTCGACGGCGTACAGACGCTGCAGGAAGCGTCGGCGGCGGGATAGAACGCGGCGAGGTAATCGGATTGGCCGAAAGAGGCCGAGGATTGGGTGCAGGAGCGGCCAATATGCAGGCAGTCGCGGTCGACCCGGAGCACCTCGTCGGTAGTCGCCACAAAGAGCGGCGAGTCTTGGGCGCCTGCAACGGCGCGAAACTCACGTGCCGTCGAACCTTCGGCATCCTCGCAGGCGTACTCGAACACACCGTCCTGGGCGGTCGAACGGTCAGCGCTCGACAACGTAACCGCGTCCGTCCACGCCACGGCCACGACCGCCTCGCGCCCGTCCGTCAGCGAGACCGCGTCGCGCGCCCGGACGGGGTCGTTCGCGTCGAAGGCGACCGGAAGCGCGTCGGCCGGACGCGTCGTCTGCGTTGAGGTAACCAGGCGCGACTGCGTATCGTTTCCGGCCACCGCAAACGCCCCATTTGGCAGCTCGACCGCTACGTCGGGACGCAGAGTCGGCGGGCTCAAAACGCCATCTTCAGCCCAATCGCTCTCCCACTCGCACCCATTTCGAACGTCACCATCCAGATCATAGGCCTCGTCACGACACACGGGCCCCACGCTGCACACCCAACCGGCCCGGCTGAGCTGACAAGTCTGGGGCGCCTCGCAACTCACCCCGCACGTCCCGCAGGTTTCCTCGCGGGTGATATCGGTCTCGCAGCCGTTCGACGTATCGCCATCGCAGCTTCGAAAGCCCGAGGCGCACGACAAAAACTGGCACTCGCCGTCCACGCACACACCGGTCGCGTTGGCGAGCTCGCAGGTCGCACCGGCTTGGCGCCCCTCGCAGCGCGGATCGACCGCCCCGCCGTCCTCGCCGCGCACATCGTCCGCATCCGACGCATCGGCCTCGTCCGCCACACCGGCGTCCTCACCGCCCCCGGCAAAGATTTTTGGATCTTTGAAGTCTTCGTCGCTGCATGCGGCGGCGAGGACCACCGTCAGGCCCAGCAGCGTCGAGAGGGATCGTAGGTGTCGTGGCATAGCGCGGAGTCGTGCAATGAACGTCGTGCGTGTCGTCGCCGACATCGGTTACCGACTCAGCGTGCTGGATCTCACCGCGACTGGCAACCCTGCTAACGTGACAGCATGCGGCGAGCCTGAAGTGCGCATCTGCAGAGAAGCCCCCTCAGCAACCAAGGGATTCCGACCCGAACCAGCAGTACGGTCGCCAGGCGACCGCCACACACGTTCGGCGGGCCAGAGGCACCGCCGGCGGTCGCGACGACCGCGCCCCACCCTAACTGCGCGCCACAACATAAGCCGGGGCGCGGTGCTCTGCGCCGCCGCGACGCGTCTCGCGTCGCCTCGCGTGGTCGACGTGCGCCCTCTCGACTCCTTGCGACCAGCCATGGCCCACTAGTGGCCCGGTTTGCCTGAACGGTGTTCTCGCACTGCGGGTTCAGTCGCCACTACCCTTCGGCAGATGGCGCGGCAGTCTCTCGAGAAATCCACTGGGGAACCGAAAGCCTCGGGCTCGCAGCACCTGAGAATTCTCCAATACCCAACGGATATTGTCCGCGTTGTCAGTCCACTTCCCGGCCGTCTTGATCTCCGGCAGTGTCATCGTGTGCGCATCGACAACGTCGTCGGAACATTTGAAGCGTCTCTCCTCAGCGATGTACTCACAGGTACGTTTCAGAACCGCATGCGGCTTTGAAGGTGCACAGTAGCCCTCGTCGTGCTTCATCACGAGGCCATACGAGACGCGAAACTCGAACGAAAGATGGCCCTTCGAGTCGCGCTCTTGTCGGCGCGGGTATGGCTCGATGAGCTGATTCACGATCTTTGGGCACTGACCTCCATAGTCCGCAACACCGCGCTGCTCGAGGAGCTTCGCCCATTCAGTCAGCTCGTAGATACGAAATGACTGAGCACTGAATTGGCTCGCACAACTTCCCGAGCCGACGTTAAGCAACTCGAGAGGCGCCTCTCCATCCACATCCACGAATTCGAAATGGCTCTCGTAAGTCCCACACGTAAAGTTGTCATTGAGCACCACCTCGCCGGTGTCCCTCCTGACGACGACGACCCAATTATGCTCTACCCCGCTTAGCGGAAGGACGATGATGTCGAGGCGTGAAGTCTGGAAGAGTACCAAGGATGTATCGGCGAGGACATGCTGCGAGCCGATCCCGGCTGAGTCTCCCTTCCACTCGCCCTGGCTATCGAAATACCGGGCGAGGTATTCGCGCGCGTACTTCTCGGTGGTCAGCCCGACCCCGCTTCGGGGTTTCCACTTCCAACTCTTGACGATCCTCTCCCGAAAGCGCTGTTGCTTCTCGTCGGAATCAGAGGTCTGCGCGAGGGATACGACCGGGTGCAGACTCAGCACCGCGAGAAGCGCGGTCAGGCCCAGCACTAGGCTGCCAAGTCGGCGAATTGTGCGTTTGTGAACGTGCTGCATCTTCATTGGCCGCGTTGCGCGTGTTCGAGTGAGTTCCAAGGACGCCGCAAAACTCGCTGATGGGGCGTCTGACGGACTGTTAGCGGTCGTCGAGCGGCACAGGAAACTTACCTGTCACCCCCAGTTCAAAAGAGGTGGCGAACTCGTTGCCGGAGGTAAACCGTGAGTAGATCGAGAAAACCCCGAAGATGCTCAGGACGGGACGCACCGAGAGGCCGAGTTCTGGCGAGCCGCCAAAGATATCGTCTACCATCAGGCCAGCATCGAACCCGAAGAACGAAAAGCCGAATTCCGGACCGAGACTCAGTCGTAGCGAGTCACCGCCAAAGTCGTAGGTCAGGTCGCTATAGAATCCGGCCCAGACGAACTCGTCCAGGTTGGCATATGCGACGCTTACCTCCGCGCCCAATATCAGCCCGCCAGCATCTCCGTCACGCCAGCCGTACCCTATCGTGGGCCCCGGCAGCAGGTTGACTGTCTCGTCAGGGATGTTCAAATCCTGCGCGGCTGCAGTGTTGGTCGTCATGACAAAAATGCTGCACAGGACGAGCCCAAAAAATGCTTGTGCTTGTCGGATCGTCATCTTTCACTCGCCCGCCAGGATTCGTAGCGGCTCGAGCGCAGGCGGTGCATCGGACGAGAAGTTCATTGGGTAATTGCGCTCGAACACCGGGACCAGGCGGGCTTTGTCGAGTCGGTAAATCTCGAAGCGCGAGACAGCGCATGCTGTTCCGCATCCAGCATTGAGGATGAGAAGCTGGCTCTCGGCCAAGCGGGGAACGGACACGGCCTTGCAGGTGTTCGCGAAAGCTTCGCTATCAGGATAGTTGCGTGCATGCCGACGGGCGAATGGTGCTTTGCTCGTAGTCCTGGTGAGGTAGGTTTTGCGACGCTCCGCTCGCGATCTTGCCGACGTTTGGCCGCATCAATCTGCGTTGGATTCCCTTGCTAGTTGAGATGGCCCCTCCGGGGGCTTTCGCTGCGCTACAGCCCCCACCTCCCCGCGGCCTGAAAAGGCGGCCCGGGGAGGGAGATTGCAGGGAAGAAAAGAGTTTCAGAGATGCAGTCCCCTTCCCCGGCGCGTTTTTCAGCGCATGGGGAAGTGTCGGCCGTAGCGTAGCGAAGGCCGGCGAAGGGGCCCTCTCAGCAAGCAAGGGATTCCGACCCGAATCAGCAGCCCGGTCGACGGGCGAGCGCCACACACGTTCGGCGGGGCAGAGGTGCCGATTTCGAGGGCAAGATGCCCACGCACCGATTTCGTGGGCAAGATGCCCACGCACCGATTTCGTGGGCAAGATGCCCACGCACCGATTTCGTGGGCAAGATGCCCACGCACCGACTCCGACGGCAAGATGGCCCCGCACCGACTTCGCTACATCGACCGACGGTACTGACCGCCCACCTCGTACAAGGCGTGAGAGATCTGGCCCAGGCTTGCGACGCGCACCGTGTGCATCAACTCGGCGAAGATGTTGCCGCCTTCGAGGGCGACCTGCTTGAGCCGGTCGAGTGCGGCCTGGGCTTCGTCGGCGTGGGCCTCTTGGAAGCTGTGCAGGTTGTCGATCTGGGTCTGCTTTTCGGCTTCGGTCGAGCGGATGAGCTCGAGTTCGCCGGTCTCCTGCTCCTCCTCCTCGTCGGGCAGGAAGGTGTTCACGCCGATGATGGGAAGCTCGCCGGAGTGCTTTTTGCGCTCGTACTTGATCGACTCTTCTTGGATTTGGCTGCGCTGGTACTGGCGCTCCATGGCGCCGAGCACGCCGCCGCGGGCGCTGATATTCTCGAACTCGCTCAGCACGGCCTCTTCGACCAGGTCGGTGAGCTCTTCGATGATGAACGAGCCCTGGTTGGGGTTCTCGTTTTTGGCCAGCCCGAACTCCTTGTTGATGATGAGCTGGATGGCCAGCGCGCGGCGCACGCTCTCCTCGGTGGGCGTGGTGATCGCCTCGTCGTAGGCGTTGGTGTGCAGGCTGTTGCAGTTGTCGAACAGTGCAAGCAACGCTTGAAGGGTGGTGCGGATGTCGTTGAACTGGATCTCCTGGGCGTGCAGCGAGCGCCCCGAGGTCTGGATGTGATACTTGAGGCGCTGCGAGCGGTAGTTCGCGTTGTACTTCTCGCGCATCGCCACCGACCAGATGCGCCGGGCGACGCGGCCGAGCACGGTGTACTCGGGGTCCATGCCGTTGGAGAAGAAGAACGACAGGTTCGGCGCGAAGTCGTCGACGTCCATGCCGCGCGCCAGGTAGTACTCGACGTAGGTGAACCCGTTGGCCAGCGTGAAGGCGAGCTGGGTGATCGGGTTCGCCCCGGCCTCGGCGATATGGTAGCCGCTGATGGAGACCGAGTAGTAATTCCGTACCTTCTTGTCGATGAAATACTCTTGGATGTCGCCCATCATCTTGAGGGCGAAATCGGTCGAGAAGATGCAGGTGTTTTGAGCCTGGTCTTCTTTGAGGATGTCGGCCTGCACGGTGCCGCGCACGACCTCGAGCGTCTCGTCGAAGATCGTCTGATATTCTTCGGGGTTCGGCTCGCGGCCGTTGTCGTCGACGAACTTTTCGACCTGCTGGTCGATGGCGGTGTTCAGGAACATCGCCAGGATGATCGGCGCCGGGCCGTTAATCGTCATCGACACGCTGGTGTACTTGTCGGCCAGGTCGAAGCCGGCGTACAGCTTCTTCATGTCCTCGAGCGTACACACGCTCACGCCCGAGTTGCCGATCTTGCCGTAGATGTCGGGGCGCTCGGCCGGATCTTCGCCGTACAGCGTCACCGAGTCGAACGCGGTCGACAGGCGCTTGGCCTTCTCGTCCTTGCTCAAATAGTGAAACCGCTTGTTCGTGCGGTCGGGCGTGCCCTCGCCGGCGAACATGCGCGCCGGGTGCTCGTCGCGGCGTTTGAACGGAAAGACGCCGGCGGTGTACGGGAACTGGCCGGGCACGTTCTCGAGCATCTGCCAGCGCAGCCGGTCGCCCCAGTCGCGGTATTTGGGCAGCGCGACCTTCTTGACCTTCGTGCCCGACAGCGTCTCGGTGGTCAGGTCGAAGTGGACCTCGCGGTCACGGATCTGCACGACGTACTCGTCGCCCGAGTAGGCTTCCTGCAGCTCGGCCCACCCTTCGAGGAGTTCTTTAGCTTCTTTGGAGAGCTTGTCTTCGATGCGCGCCAGGCTCTCCCGGAGCGTCTCTTCGGCGCCCGAACCCTCGAGTTCTTCTTTAGCCCCTTCGAGCCGGTACAGCTTCGAGGCGACCTCGGCCTGGTCCTCGACGTACTGGCGATAGTCGCGGCACGTCTCGGCGATCTCGGCCAGGTAGCGCTCGCGGGCGGGCGGGATGATCTCGTTTTGCTTGGTAGTGACCGGCCCCTCGGTGGTCCACTTCGAGTCGCGGACTTCGCCGAAGGCGTCCTGCATGACCGCCTGATAGAACGCGGTCACGCCGGTGTCGCCAAATTGGCTGGCGATGGTCGCAAAGACCGGAAGGTCGGCGTCGTCGGCCTCCCACAGCTGGCGGTTTCGGCGCACCTGCTTGCGCACCGCGCGCAGCGCATCGAGGCTGCCGGCCTTCTCGTATTTGTTGATGACCACGAAGTCGGCCAGGTCGAGCATGTCGATCTTTTCGAGCTGGCTCGACGCGCCGAACTCGCTCGTCATCACGTAGACCGAGTGGTCGCAGTGGTCGACGATGTCCGCGTCGCCCTGCCCGATGCCGCTCGTCTCGACGACGACCAGGTCGAACCCGGCGGTCTGCACGACCTTGACCGCGTCGTCGATGGCCGCGGCGAGTTCGCCCTTGGAGCCGCGGGTGGCCATGGAGCGCATGAAGGTGCGCTCGTCTTTGAGCGAGTTCATGCGGATGCGGTCGCCCAGGAGCGCCCCGCCGGTGCGGCGTTTGGTCGGGTCGATGGAGATGATGGCGACCGACTTTTCGGGGAAGTCGTGCAGAAAGCGTCGGATAAACTCGTCGGTCAGGCTCGATTTGCCCGCTCCGCCGGTGCCGGTGATACCGACCACGGGCGCCTTGGTGGCGACCTCGGGCAGCGACAAAGCGTCGAGCTTGCCCTCTTCGGCAAAGCTGATCGCCCGGCCGAGCGCCACGGCGTCTTTCGCGCGAATCGCGTCCACCACGGGCGCCTCGCCCTGCCCGGTCACGTCGTAGTCGGTCTCGACGAGCATCGAGTTGATCATGCCCTGCAGGCCCATCTCGCGGCCGTCCTCGGGGCTGAAGATCTTGGCGATACCGTACGCCTCGAGCTCCTCGATCTCGGGCGGCACGATGACGCCACCGCCGCCGCCGAAGATCTTGATGTGGCCGGCCCCGCGCTCCTGGAGCAGGTCATACATGTACTTGAAGTACTCGATGTGGCCGCCCTGGTAGCTCGACACGGCGATGCCCTGCGCGTCTTCCTCGATGGCGGCGTCGACGATCTCGGCCACCGACCGGTTGTGCCCCAGGTGGATGACCTCGGCGCCGGTGCCCTGCACGATGCGCCGCATCACGTTGATGGCGGCGTCGTGGCCGTCGAAGAGGCTCGCGGCGGTCACAAACCGCACGTTGTTCTCGAGGGTGATGGGCTCGTTAGAGACTTCACCGGCTTTTTTGTAGCTTACGCTCATGGCTCCACTCGGCTTTTTTTATCCGTTTGTCTGCTGACTCACTTCTAGCGAGACGACGCGGATTTCGCAACCACTAGAACGGGTTGAACGGGGCTGGCCTTCCGCGGGTGGGAGATGAACCGCGAAGGTCGCGAAGAGCGCTAAGGAGGCAAAGGGGGACTCTGGGCGAGGCGCCGCGGCGTGCAGGCTTCGGTCACGGCTCCGGTCACGGCTCCGGTCACGGCTACCGGCTACCGGCTACCGGCTCCGTGACCGTGACCCGCTCCGTACCCGTACCCGTGTCCTCTGCAAGGCGCACGCCTTGCTCGAACACGTGCGGGGCCCGAGACGGACCCCGGCGGCCGGGGACGACCGCGCCCCGACCCTGTCGTTGCGCACAGCCCACTCGGGGCGCGCGGCGTCCTCGCCCGCCCTGGGGCGTCACCGCCCCAGCTTGCATGTCCTCCGCAAGGCGCACGCCTTGCTCGAACACGTGCGGGGCCCGAGACGGACCCCGGCGGCCGGGGACGACCGCGCCCCGACCCTGTCGTTGCGCACAGCCCACTCGGGGCGCGCGGCGTCCTCGCCCGCCCTGGGGCGTCACCGCCCCAGCTTGCGTGTCCTCCGCAAGGCGCACGCCTTGCTCGAACACGTGCGGGGCCCGAGACGGACCCCGGCGGCCGGGGACGACCGCGCCCCGACCCTGTCGTTGCGCACAGCCCACTCGGGGCGCGCGGCGTCCTCGCCCGCCCTGGGGCGTCACCGCCCCAGCTTGCGTGTCCTCCGCAAGGCGCACGCCTTGCTCGAACACGTGCGGGGCCCGAGACGGACCCCGGCGGCCGGGGACGACCGCGCCCCGACCCTGTCGTTGCGCACAGCCCACTCGGGGCGCGCGGCGTCCTCGCCCGCCCTGGGGCGTCACCGCCCCAGCTTGCGTGTCCTCTGCAAGGCACACGCCTTGCTCGAACACGTGCGGAGCCCGAGACGGACCCCGGCGGTGAGGTGTCAGGCACCGTGTTGTGCGGCCGTGATCGTCGTCGTGATCGTGATCGTGATCGGCCGTTTGTCTCGCCGCGAACGACAACCGCCGATCACGACGACGATCACGATCACGATCACGGAGCCGTCGACGCGGTGTCAGGCGCCGTGTTGTCGCGTGTCTGAGGCAAGGCACACGCCTTGCCCGAACACGTGCGGGGCCCGAGACGGACCCCGGCGGCCGGGGACGACCGCGCCCCAACCGTGCCCGCCCCCACACAACGCCCTTGACCGCCCTGCCCCTCCACGGCACCATACTCCTACTTCGACACATTGATGTGGGATTGCCCGGCGGCCCCTCGTCGCACGACAGGGGCGCGACTTTTACTTGTTGGCTTCTCATGAAGAGTTTCCGGGTGGCTCTTGGGGTCGCGAGAAGCGTCTACGAAAGGAGAATGCATCATGGCACGCCCTGATTATCGTACTCCCGTGGACGTGGTGCTGCTGGTGACCCGTGCGGTCGCCAAGTGGTACGCGGACCACAGTGATTCCCTCGACGACGTCATCTTCCTCGACGCCGACCGTGCGCAGCGCGGCGACGGGCTCGCCGACGCGCTCGACGCGGCCGAGTCGGCGTTCCTTGGCGAGCAGCGCGAGGACGTCGCGTTGACCAACCGCCGCCACGAGATTCTGGGCCGCGCGCCCACCCTGGTTCGCAGCGTGCGCGCCGGCGCGCGGCGCACGTTTTTGGGGGAGTCGAACCCCGAGGACAAGCTCAACGACTTCGGCACCATCGCCCCGTCGCATATCCGCAGCGGCCCCACCGCCCTCAAGGCGCTGCGTCGCCTCTCCTACGGGATGAACGCTCACAAGGACGCCCTCGGCGCCCGCCTGCGCGATCTCGACGCGCTGCATGCCGAGATCGATTCGCTGACCGAGGAGCTCGAGAGCTTCGGCGCCGAAGAATCGACCGAGAACTCGCAGACCCACACCGCCCGGCGCGAGCGCGACGAAGCCCGCATGGCGTGCATCGATTATATCGACGAGGCCGTGCTCGACGCGGAGACCTGCGAGCGCAAATACCCGCAGTTGCTCGTCGAGCTTCGCGGGATCTTCGACCTGCACAACCCGAGCCCGTCGGGCGGCGGCTCCCAGCCGCAAGACGACGTCGAGGATGTCGAGGACGTCGACGCCCCCGAGCCGGTTGAAGCCTGATTGAATCACCTCTGCAATGTGTCGAAATGACGCCGCGGGCCTTCGGATCGTCTTCGAAGCGCGCCGCGGCGTTTTTTATTGCCTCAAAACACCCTCGAAGCGCCGCGGGCGCGCTCGTACTTCACCGCGCGCGCCTGCAACGAGTCCGCGCCTTCGAGCAACGATTCCGCGCGCCCCTGCAAACGCGCCGGGGCTCGTTGCAACGAGCCCGCGGTTTGTTGCGAGGGCTTGAAATGGGTTCGGAGAGCGTTGAAAGGCCTTCGGATCCTCCCGAAACACCTTCGCGATTCCCCGCGCCCCCCTGCAAAAGCTCCGCGCGCCCCTGCAAGGACCGAGAGCCTCGTTCGGGCTCTTGTTTTGGGACTCACCACGGGGAGCACGGGGACACGGAGAGCTTCTTCTTCAAGCTTTTCCCCGTGTCTCCGTGCTCCCCGTGGTGAACAAAAACGCAAAAGGCGCCCACGAGGGGCGCCTTTCGGGTCGGCAAGTATCGGGTGAATCAGACCGACACGACCGTGATCTCGGGGTCGACCTGCTCTTGGATGAGGTTTTCGATGGCCATGAGCGTGCCGGTGGTCGAGGCCGGGCAGGTGCCGCAGGCGCCCTCGTAGCGGATCATGAGCTGGTCTTCGAGCAGCGCCTTGATCTCGAGGCCGCCGCCGTCGCCCTGCAGGTACGGCAGGATCTGCTCGTTGATGACCTCGCGGATCATCTCGACGCGCGGGTCGTCCAGGCCGGTCTCCTCGAGGGAGAGGCCGTCGTCGTCATCGTCTTTGGCGAAGCCGGTGGGCGGGCGAGCGTCGTCGAGGACGGCCGCGCGGATGGGCTCGGCGATCTCGCGCATCAGGCCGTGCCAGTCGGTGCCGCCGTCCTGAGTGACGGTGAGCCACCGGTCGGCGAAGAAGACCGACTGGACGTGCTCGATCTCCAAGATCTTCTTGGCCAGCGGGACGCCCTCGGCGCTCTCCAGCGACTCGAACGAGCGGGTCATTCCGCCGAGCGTCAACTGCTGGTCGAGCACGAACTTCACCGCGTTCGGATTGGGCGTGTACTCGATTTCTTCGATCTTCATAGCGGTCACACTTCTTGAGACTCACCACGGGGAGCACTGGGACACGGGGAAAGGCTTGAAATAGCTATCCTCGATCTCTTTGTGGCTCTGTGGCGAATGTTTTCCGACTCACCACGGGGAGCACGGGCGCACGGGGAAAGGCTTGAAAGAGCAGTTCTCCGTGTCCCCGTGTGCCCCGTGGTGAACATTATTCTTCACCGAAGGGATCATGCTCGCCTTCGGTCGAGATTTCTTCCTGCCCCTCGAGCGCTGCGTGCAGCGTGTGCCACGGCAGGACCGCGCATTTGACGCGTTCGGGGCGCTGGGCGACGCCGGCGAAGACCTTGAGGTGGCGCAGCCGGTCGTTGCCCTCGGGGTCGAGTTTACCGGTGAGCATCTGGCGAAATTCCTCGATGAGGGTTTCGGCATCGTCGACGGTCTTGCCTTTGACGTGCTGGGTCATCATCGAGGCGGCGGCCTTCGAGATGGCGCAGCCCTTTCCGCTAAAGCGGATGTCCTCGATGCGACCCTCGTCGTCGACCACGAGCGCGGCGATTTCGTAGCTATCTCCACACAACGGGTTGTGGCCCTGGGCGTGGCGATTGGCCTCCTCGAGCTCGCCGAAATTACGCGGGTTCTTGTTATGGTCGAGGATGACTTCTTGGTACAGATTTCGGAGGTTCATGTGTGTCTCGTATTTTTGAACGCCTTGCGGGTTCGAGGCGCCCTCTACATAGGCAATTAAGGACATAGGGGTTGCGATTTGTCCATCTGTCGCGGCTCGCAAGGTCTAGGTTGCGTATCGTGCAGTTGTCTCAACTCGCAGCCCTCATGTCCTTAATTGCTTATGTAGAAGGCCTTCAAGAACCGAGGCGCCTCAACCAAAGATATCCTTGACCGTCTGAAGCGCCCCGATCAACGCGTCGACGTCGTCCTTGTTATTATAAAACGCGAGCGAAGCGCGCGCGGTGGCCGGCACGCCGAGGCGGTCCATGACCGGCTGGGCGCAGTGGTGGCCGGCGCGGATGGCCACGCCCTCGGTGTCGAGGATGGTGCCCACGTCGTGGGGGTGGACGCCCAGGACCTCGAACGAGATGACCGAGGCCTTGTTCGGGGCGGTGCCCAAGATGCGGATGAAGTCGAGCTCCTCGATGCGCTGGGTTGCGTACTCGAGCAGCTCGGCCTCGCGCCGGGCGATGCGGTCCATGCCGATGCTCTCGAGGTAGTCGATGGCCGCGCCCAGGCCCACGACCGCCAGGATCGACGGGGTGCCCGCTTCGAATTTGTGCGGGATGGGCGCGTACTCCGTCTTCTCGAAGGTGACGGTGCGGATCATGTCGCCGCCGCCCATAAACGGGTTCATCGCCTCGAGGAGCTCGCGCTTGCCGTACAGGATGCCGATGCCGGTGGGGCCGCACATCTTGTGGCCCGAGAAGACGTAGAAGTCGGCGTCGAGCGCCTGCACGTCGACCTTCATGTGCGGCACGGCCTGGCAGCCGTCGACGAGCACGGGCACGCCGTGGGCGTGGGCCTGCTCGATGATGTCTTCGACCGGGTTGACCGTGCCGAGCGCGTTGGAGACGTGCGAGACGCACACCATCTTGGTCTTGTCGCTCAACAGCGTGGGCAGCTCGTCGACGACGAGTTCGCCGGCGTCGGTCATCGGGATGACCTTGAGGGTGGCGCCCTTCTCTTCGCACAGCATCTGCCAGGGCACGATGTTGGCGTGGTGCTCCAGCGCCGTGACGATGATCTCGTCGCCCTCCTCGACGAACTTTCGGCCCCAGCCGTGCATCACCAGGTTGACCCCCTCGGTGGCGCCGCGCGTGAAGATGCACTGGGCGCTGTCGGGGGCGTTGATGAAGCGGGCGACCTTCTCGCGGGCCTTCTCGTAGGCGTCGGTCGCCTTCTGGCTGAGCGTGTGCACGCCGCGGTGCACGTTGGAGTGCTCGGCGGACTGGTACCAGGTCAGCCGGTCGATGACCTCCTGGGGCATCTGGCTGGAGGCGGCGTTGTCCAGGTACGACAGCGGGTGGCCGTCGATGGACTGGCGCAGCACCGGAAACTCGGCGCGGATCTGTTCCCAGGTCCAGTCGGAGCGGTCCGCATGGGTGCGGGGTTCCGCTACTGCTTGTTCGAGTTCGTTGAGTGTCATGATCGTTATCGTGGCCGCTGTGGTTTCCGTCGCGTGTGGCCCCAAGGCGAGCCTTGGGGCTGCACTGACGAGGGCTCCGCTGGGGGCAAGCCCCCGCTCCGCTTATTTCATGGAGGTCCGTTGTGAGACGGCGTCCTCCAGTGCTTTTTTGACCGAGTCGACCGGGATCGTCTCGATGACCTCGGCGGCGAACGCGTAGACGAGCATGTTGCGTGCGTCGCGCTCGTTCAGGCCGCGGCTCTTCAGGTAGAAGAACTGGTCTTCTTCGAGCTGGCCGATGGTCGCCCCGTGGGTGCACTTGACGTCGTCGGCGAAGATCTCGAGCTGCGGCTTGGCGTTGACCTTGGCGTCGTCGCTCAACAACAGCGTGCGGTTGAGCTGGTAGGCGTCGATGATCTGGGCCTTGGGCTGCACGAAGATCTTGCCGTTGAACACCGCGTGCGACTTGTCGTCGAGGACCATCTTGTGCAGCTGGTGGCTGCCGGCGTGCGCCTTGCGGTGGTCCATGACCGTGTGGGTGTCCGAGACCTGCTCGCCCGACAAGACCGCCAGGCCGTCGAGCGTGCAGTCGATCTCCTCGGCGTCGCCGTTGGCGTAGACGTCGTAGCGCGAGAACTTCGCGCCCAACGAGATCGTCTGCGAGTTGTAGGTCGCCCCGCGCTCCAGGTCGATGGCCGTGCGCCCGATATGGTAGGCGGCCTGGCCGTCGCGCTGGACCTTGGTGTGGTGCAGCGTGGCGCTGGCGTCGACGGCGATCTCGTTGACGACGTTGTTGAAGTAGGTGCTCGAGTGCGGGCCGACGTAGTCTTCGACCATCGTCATCTTCGAGCCCTGCCCCACCAGCACCAGGTTGCGCGGGTGGGCGGCGTAGGCCTTGGACGACTCGGTCGAGATGTAGAGCAGGTGCACCACGCCCTCGACCTTCGTGTCTTTGGGCACGACCACGACCGCGCCGTCGGTGAAGCCGGCGGCGTTCAGGTTCAAAAAGTAGTCGTCGGCGTAGTAGCCGGCGATCTGGCCCAGACGCTCTTCGACCTCGGCCGGCGCGTCGTCGAGCGCGGCGAGGTTGCCCACGAACACCTCGTCGGCAAAGCCGGAGGTGTCGGAGAGCTCGGTCGAGAAGCGCCCGTTGACGAACACGAGCTGCTTGCCCTCGGCCTCGGGCACCGCGTAGTCGGCGACCATCGCTTCGTTGACCGACGCGTCGATCTCGTCGGCGGGCACGAACTCGGTGTTCGTGAGCGGACGAAGCCGCACGAAGCGCCACTCCTCGTCTTTGGGCGCCGGAAGCGCGACCTCGGCGAGGTGCTCACGCGCCGCCGCGTTCACCTTGGCGACGAGCGACGAGCCCTCGGGGGACTCGGCGCCGAGCACGGCGTCGGCGAAGGCCTGCGAAATTTCTTGCTGCTTTTCGGTGACTGCCATGGCGTTTCCTCAGCTACCCTTGACTTCCTTGATGACCCAGTCGTAGCCGCGCTCTTCGAGCTCGAGAGCGAGCTCTTTGCTGCCCGACTTGGCGATGCGTCCGTCGACCATCACGTGGACGACGTCCGGGGTGATGTAGTTCAGGAGACGCTGATAGTGGGTGACCATCACCACGGCGTCGTCGTCGCCGTGCAGCTTGTTGATGCCGTCGGCGACGGTGCGCAGCGCGTCGATGTCGAGGCCCGAGTCGGTCTCGTCGAGCAGCGCGAGCGCCGGCTCGAGCACGGCCATCTGCAGGATCTCGTTGCGCTTTTTCTCACCGCCGGAGAAGCCGACGTTGACGCTGCGGTCGAGCATCTCGGGGGCCATGTCGACCAGGCCGAGGCGCTCGCGCACGTGGTCGTCGAACTGCAACGGGTCGAGGGTGTCCTCGCCGCGCGCCTCGCGGATGCTGTTGTACGCCTGGCGCAAAAACGCCGCGTTACTCACGCCGGGGACTTCGACGGGGTACTGGAACGCCAGGAAGACGCCGGCCTGCGCGCGCTCTTCGGGCTCCATCTCGAGGATGCTCTCGCCCTTGTAGACGATGTCGCCCTCGGTGATCTCATAGGCCGGATGGCCGGCGAGCACCTTGGCGAACGTCGACTTGCCCGAGCCGTTGGGGCCCATGATGGCGTGAATTTCGCCCGCGTTGACCGTCAGGTCGATGCCCTTGAGAATCTCGGCATCCTCGACCGTCACATGCAGATTCTTGACTTCCAACATTGCTATTAACCTTCTTTCTGAGTCTTCTGAACTTGGAGTTCACCACGGGGAGCACGGGGACACGGGGAACTACTTTCTTAGTTGTCTTTCTCCGTGCTCCCCGTGTGCACCGTGGTGAATATGCCGTTTGTCGTTAGCCTACCGAGCCTTCGAGCTTGAGTCCGAGCAGCTTGCGCGCCTCGACGGCGAACTCCATGGGGAGCTCGTGGAAGACGTCCTTGCAGAAGCCGCTGATGATCATCGAGATGGCGTCTTCTTCGTCGATGCCGCGCTGCTGGAAGTAGAACAACTGCTCTTCGCCGATGCGCGAGGTGGTCGCCTCGTGCTCGACCTGGGCGCTCGGGTTCTGCACGTCGAGGTACGGGAAGGTATGGGCCCCGCACTCGTCGCCGATGAGCATCGAGTCGCACTCCGAGTAGTTGCGCGCGTTCTTGGCGCCCGGGGCCACTTTGACCTGGCCGCGGTAGCTGTTCTGCGATTTGCCGGCCGAGATGCCCTTGGAGATGATCTTCGAGCGGGTGTTGTTGCCCAGGTGGATCATCTTGGTGCCGGTGTCGGCCTGCTGCTTGTTGTTCGTCAGCGCCACCGAGTAGAACTCGCCGATGGAGTTGTCGCCCTTGAGGATGCAGCTGGGGTACTTCCAGGTGATCGCCGAGCCGGTCTCGACCTGGGTCCACGAGATCTTGGAGTTGACCCCGTCGCACAGGCCACGCTTGGTCACGAAGTTGAAGATACCGCCGGTGCCCTCTTCGTCGCCGGCGTACCAGTTCTGGACCGTCGAGTACTTGATCTCGGCGTTGTCCTTGGCGATGAGCTCGACGACGGCTGCGTGCAGCTGGT
This sequence comes from Persicimonas caeni, assembly GCF_006517175.1. Taxonomy (NCBI): domain Bacteria; class Deltaproteobacteria; order Bradymonadales; family Bradymonadaceae; genus Persicimonas; species Persicimonas caeni. The sequence continues at coordinate 7,845,376 of NZ_CP041186.1, forward strand.
TCTCGTCGTATTGCGGCGCGGTGCACCCCTCCAGGTAGCTCACGTACGCGTCATCTTCGCAGATGATCAGCGTGCGCTCGAACTGGCCGGTGTGCTGGGCGTTCATGCGGAAATACGTCGACAGCTCCATCGGGCAGGTCACGCCCTTGGGCACGTAGACGAAGGTGCCGTCGGAGAAGACCGCCGAGTTGAGCGTGGCGTAGAAGTTGTCGGTGTACGGCACCACGGTGCCGATATGCTCTTTGACGAGCTCGGGATGCTCCCGAATCGCCTCGGAGATCGACATGAAGACCACGCCCGCCTCTTTGAGCTGCTCCTGGAAGGTGGTGACCACCGAGACGCTGTCGAAGACGGCGTCGACGGCCACGTTCTGGAACATCTTCTGCTCGTTGATCGGCACGCCCAGCTTCTCGTAGACCTCGAGGATCTTGGGGTCGACCTCGTCGAGGCTCTTCTTCTTGGGCATCTGCTTCGGCGCCGAGTAGTAGCTGATGGCGTCGAAGTCGGGCTTTTCGTAGGACACGTTCGGCCAGTCGGGCTCGACCATCTTTTTCCAATGGCGGAACGCCTTGAGGCGGAACTCGAGCATCCACTCGGGCTCCTCCTTTTTGGCCGAAATAGCGCGCACCACGTCCTCATTGAGTCCGGGGGGCAGCGTGTCGGTTTCGATGTCTGCCGAGAAGCCGTACTTATACGGCTGGTCCATCATCGATTTGATTTCGGAGCTCATCCGTCTACCTCGTGATTCAGTTGGCAAGCTGCTGGTTAGATGCAGTTGCCTGGGGGTTCGCTTCACCTGTCGTGTCGCCAATGGTCAGATTGGCGAGGTGGCGCCGCACCGCGTGTTCGTCTTCGGCCAGCACGCTCAAGGGAATCTGGTCCATGGTCGCCATCACAAATTCGGAGATATGCGACCAGACCGGCCGAATGGTGCAATTGTTCGCGTTGCAACACACTTCACGCTCGCCGGTGTGGCGCTCGCACAAGTCGTCGACCTCGATAAAACCGCCCAGAGCACGCATCACGTCGCCCAGCGAGATATCGTCGATGGGTCGCGTGGCGTAGTAGCCTCCGTAGGCGCCGCGCTTGGAGTCGACCAGCCCACCCTGCGACAAAATGCGCAAGATCTTCTGGGTGTAGGGGATGCTCATCCCCTCCAATTCGGCGATGCTCTGCGCAGACACCGGCTCCTCTTCGGAGTGCGGTGCCACGCGCAACAAACAGCGCAGGCCATATTCTTCGACAGCGGTGATTCTCATCGTTTTCCTCTCCGTCATCGACGTCGCCGCGGCGATTTAGCATACTGATTCGTATACTTTCAAGCGGCTACTCGCCAATATCATACGTTTTTGTATGCTTTCAAGTCAGACGAGCGCATCGGTGTAACTATCCGGCCCCCGAAAGCCTTCCAAAAAAGGTCTATTGGGGCGGACAAACGACAATTTGGGGGTCGATCGTTGAAAGGAGTGGGTTGTTGGGAGTCTATTGGGGCGGACAAACGACAATTTGGGGGTCGATCGTTGAAAGGAGTGGGTTGTTGGGCGTCTATTGGGGCGGACAAACGACAATTTGGGGGTCGCGGATCGGAGGAGATTCAGATCCGCGACACTCAAATTGTTGTTTGTATCCTCAAATAGCCTTGTTGTAAGACAACCGGAAAAGCCAACTATTTGTCTGTTGCCCCTGTAGAAAGCCATGACCGAGTCAGCTGTTGCCAACGATTGGGCGTCCATGACGGTCGCCGAGCTCGAAGACGCCGTGAAACGGCACAACCGTCTGTATTGGGTGGACAACGACCCGCAAATCAGCGACCCGGAGTTCGACCGGCTCGTCGAGGCGTTGCGCACCAAGAAACCGGACAGCCCCGTGCTCGCCGCGATCGGTCCGGTCGGCGCCGGCGTCGACCTCTCCGAGCACCTGCAGGGCGAGCAGCAGGTTCCGCACGACCCGCCGATGCTCTCGCTCGACAAATGCTATGATGAGGAAACCCTCCTCAAGTGGTTCGAAAAATTTGAAGGCACGGCGGTGGCGAGCCCCAAGATCGACGGCGTGGCGGTCAGCCTGCGCTACGACGCAGACGGCCGCCTCTTCGTGGCCGCCACCCGCGGCACCGGGCGCGTCGGCGAGCTCATCACGGGCAACGTGATGCGCATCGAAAACGTGCCGCGCACCATCGACACGCACGACATCGAGGTGCGCGGCGAGGCCTATATGCCGCTGTCGGTCTTCGAGGAGCGCTTCAAGGAGGAGTACTCGAGTCCGCGCAACCTGACCGCCGGGGCGCTCAAGCTCAAGAATCCGCAGGAGACGGCCGGCTACGGCGTGCGCTTCTTCGCCTACGACGTGCTCGGGGTGGCCTTCGACACCGAGGCCGACAAGATGACCTGGCTCGAGGAGCTCGGCTTCGACACGGTCGATTGGCGAGAGGTCGACAAGCCCAAGCTGCAACACACCTTCGACGAGATCGACGCGAGCCGCCGCGCGCGCGACTATGAGATGGATGGCGTGGTCTACCGGGCGAACTCCTGCGAGGAGCAGCGCCGCATGGGGCATACGGCCCATCACCCGCGCTACTCGATTGCGTACAAGTTCCAGGGGGATTCGGGCGAGAGCGTGCTTCGGGAGGTCCACTGGAACGTCTCGCGCACCGGCGCCATCAACCCGGTCGGTATCGTCGACCCGGTCGAGCTCTCCGGGGCGGTGGTCACGCGGGTAAGCCTGCACAACCTGGCGATCATGGAGGCGGTGGCCGGCGAAGAAGGCCTGACGCTGAACTCGCGCGTGCTGATGATGCGCCGCGGTGGGGTCATCCCCCACATGGAGAAGGTCCTCGAGCGCGGCGACGAGCTCGTCGAGATTCCGAGCGAGTGCCCCGGCTGCGGCGCCGATACGTACCGTGACAACGACGTGCTTTGCGCCGACCACAGCGCCGACTGTCGAAACGCGCGGCTTCGTCAGCTCGAGCACTTCGCGAGCGCCATGGAGATCAAAGGCATCGGCCCGAAGCTGCTCGAGCAGCTCCACGACGCCGAGCTCGTCACCGACCCGTCCGACTTCTTTACGTTGTCGCTCGAGGAGCTCACGTCGCTCGAGCGTGTGGGCGAGAAGCTGGCGCGAAAGCTGCTCGATCGCATCAAGGAGCGGCGCACGGTGCGTGTCGACGTCTTTTTGCGCGCGCTGGGCATCGACGAGCTCGGCCGTCACGTCGCCGAATTGCTCGCCGAAGAATTCGGCAGCTTGGACGAGATTTTGAATGTCGACGCCGAGGCGCTCGTCGAGATCCCGACGATTGGCGAGATCATCGCCGAGAAGGTGACCGAGGGCTTCGAGAAGCACGCTGCGGTGATCGCCTCGCTGCGCGACCACCTCGACATCGTCTTTCCCGAGCCGGCGCCCGACCCGGCCGAGATTGACTCGCCGGTCGCCGGCAAGTCGTTTTTGTTCACCGGCGCGCTCGAGTCGATGTCGCGCAAAGACGCCCAGGGGCGTGTGCGCGAACTCGGCGGCGACACGCCCTCCTCGGTGACCAAGACGCTCGACTTTTTGGTGATGGGAGACGCCGATATCGAGCGCTTCGAAGGGGGCTGGAGGAGCAGCAAGCTCAAGAAAGCCGAGAAGTACAACAACGACGGTTCGTCGATTGCCATCATCGGCGAGTCTGCGTTCCTGGAGTTGCTCGACTCAGATGAGTGAGCCGAGTGGAGAGTTAGATGAACCGTCGCGCTGGAATTCGCGGCTACAGCGCGACGTTATCCCATCGGTCCGACAAAGCGGTGACGAAGACATTCCCCAGATGCTGTTCTCTTTGCTGCAATAGCGGGCTGGCCGCCCAGATCGGGCTTGCGAAGCAAGACCCGTTTGATACGCTGCCTCTAGTTCATTGTATAGGCTCAGACGTCGTAGCTTAGCAGCGCTGCGAATCGCGCATGCCCGGTCGAATCCGCCGGGTCAATGCGAAGTGCGAGTCGAGAAGTGACTGCCCTTTAAACCGGCGAATTATGGCCACCAGCCGACAAGAACGCACCTTTTTGGTCGTCGACGACGAGCCCGATATCCTGGACGCCATCCAGCGTCTTTTCCGCAAGGATTATCGCGTTTTAACCGCCCGGACTGCCGCCGAAGCGCTCGAACTCGTCGAAGACGAGGACGTCCAAGTGGTGATGAGCGACCAGCGTATGCCGCGCATGTCGGGCATCGAGTTTCTCGCCCAGTTGCGTGAGACGCACCCCGAGATTGTGCGGGTGCTTTTCACCGGCTACAGCAACATCGACCACGTCATCGACGCCATCAACGAGGGGCACGTCTACCGCTATATCAGCAAGCCGTGGAAGCCCTCCGAGCTCAAGCTCTTTGTGGCGCAAGCTTTCGAGCATTACGAGAGCCGACGCGAGCGCAATCAACTCCTCGAGCAATTGACCGAGGCCAACGAGCAGCTCGAGCAGCAAAATGCGATGCTCAGCTCGGCCAACGAGGAGCTCAAGATCCTCGACCGCATGAAGAATGTTTTCATGGAGGTCGTCAGCCACGAGCTCAACACGCCGATTGCGATCATCCTGGGCTACGTGTTTTTGCTGCGCAAAGAGCTCGACGGCAAGTACGGCAACGTCACTGACAAAGCCTTGGGAGGCATCGACTCGAGTGCGATTCGATTGAAGAATATCTCGAACCGCATCTTCAAGATGCTCTCGGAGGAGGGACCGGCGTCGACGCTCAACCTCGAAAAGATGCGAGTCGCCGACTTTATCGCCGAGGTGAACGACCACGTCTCGCCGTTCTTGCAGAAGCGTGAGCAACGCCTCGAGGTGCAAATCGCCTCGGAGGTCGACGCCATCGAGGCGGACCGAGAGAAGCTCACCGACGTGTTCTTGAACTTGATCATGAACGCTATCAAGTTCTCGCACGACGGACAGACCATCCAATTGTCCATCGAGCAGTCCAGCCGCGACGAGGACCTGGTCGCCTTTTGTGTCGAAGATGAAGGTATCGGAATCTCGGAGGAGGATCTGGCCCAAATCTTCAATGCCTTCTTCAGCACCTTCGAGTCCCGTCATCACTCGTCGGGAGACTTCGAGTTCTGCAAGCGCGGCATCGGGCTGGGCTTGTCGGTCGCCAAACGCTTCACCGAGATGCACGGTGGCTGCATCGAGGTCGACAGCGTCGAGGGCAAGGGCTCACGCTTCACGGTGCTCCTGCCGCGCGAGCCCGGCGCGGTCGAAGGGCTGCAGCAGCACGTTGCTTTCCGCGAAAAGAGCGCTGCATCCTAAGCTCCCCCACCCAGTAACCTGTTAGCTATCCGGCGAAGAGTTCTGCGAGCGAGCGCGCCTGTCGAGCGCGTTCGCCTTCGCCCTGCTCTGTGGCAACTTCTGCCGCGATGGTGGCGGCGCGCGAGATGCGCGGGGCGCGAAGTCCGGTCTGTTCGTGGAGGCGCTCGGCCTCCCCAAAGAGTTCATCCCAAACAAACCAATCGCCCTCTGCTGCAGCACAGGCGAGGAGCAAGACGTCGGCGTGCGCCAACTCGGCGAGCTGGTCTTCGTGCTCGAAATGCTCGCGCGCGCTCGCCAGCACCGATCGCGCCTCGTCGAACTCACCGCGGTGGAGCAGGATAAACGCCAGGTTCAGGCGCACGCGCATGCTCTGCTGTGAACCGGCCGATTCGTACAGGTGAAGCGCACGCGCGCAAAGGTCTTCGGCCAGGTCGACTTCGCCCAACAGGTGGTTGAGCTCCGAGAGGTCGTTGAGGCAATCGGCCACACCGACCTGATTCCCTCCGGCGTCGAAGAGTTCGCGCGCGCTCTCGGCGTACCGGCGAGCGTCGGCGATGCGGCGTGTCTGACGGGCGATGTCGCCCAACGCGTTATAGCACTTGGCCAGGCCCTGCTCGTCGTCGGTCTGGTCGAGCAGCGTGACTGCTCGCTCGAGGAACTCGTTGGCGTTTTCGAAGTTGCCGCGGCCCTGCTCGACTCGCCCGAGGCCGAGGAGGCTGAGCCCCAACTCCTGAGTGTCATCGTGGTCGTCGGCGAGCTGGTGTGCTTCGGCGAAGCACTCGCGGGCGCGGTCGAAGTTCGCCAGATGGAGGTGTGCGCCGCCGGCGGCGCGGAGCGACGCAGGCAAGAGCCCTTGCCACTGGTGGCCGCGAGCGTGCTTGACGGCCATCTTCGCCCACGTCAGCGCTTGGCTGTAGTTGCCCTCGAGCTCGTAGATCTCCGAGCGGAGCACCCAGCCCTCACCCCAGGCGCCGGCGGCGTCCGGCGTGTCGAGCTTGCTCAAGATGTCTCCACGCCGGTCGAGCAATTCGTGGGCGCGGCCAAAATCGCTGCGTTCGGCGCGAAAGCGCGCCGCTTCGAGCAGCGGAGAGACGGCCTCGTCGAGGCGGTCGGCCTCGAGCAGGTAATGAGCGCGCCGCTCCTGCTTGGCGCGGTTGTCGGTGTAGAGGTTCTCGAGGACGTCGGCGCAGATCGAGTTGAGCCACTCCCAGCGGTTGGCCTCGCGCGACAGGCGCTCGAGGCTCTCGCGCAGCATGCCGTGGACGAAACGCCAGCCGCCGTCGATGGGCCGGGCGAGTCCGCGGGCGTACAGTTGATCCTCCAGGTCCTCGTCGACCTCCATGTCGAGAAGCTCGCCCCCTTTCTTCCACTCGTGGCTCTCGACTTCCTGGCCGAGCGCCGAGGCGAGTTCCAACGCCACACGCGCATACTCGCTGCGGTTGGCCACGAGTTGGTCGATGCGCGAGCGCCACAGAAGGTGAATGTCGTCGGGGATGGACGCCTCTTCGCCTTCGCTGAGTCGAAAGCCGTCTTTACCCACGCTCAGCTTGCCTGACGAGACCCAGTCATCGACGAGTTGGACGGCGAAGAGAGGGTTGCCGTCGGAGCGCTCCTCGACCTGAGCGGCGAGGTCGCCCTCGAGCATGAGCAGCCTTCGGACTAGCTCGGAGGTGTCTTTGGGAGCGAGCGGGTCGATGGGCAAGAGCGCCGAGTTTTCGACGCGCAACATCCGCTTGATCAACGAACGCTCCAGGGGGCGCGAATTGAGCGCCTCCTCGCGTGCGGTCAGCACCATGAAGATGGGTGCAGGCGTGGTGCGGTGGATGTCGAGCAGGTGCTCGGCGAAGCCAAGCGTGTCGGCGCCCCATTGGACGTCATCGAGCCACAGCAGCACGGGGCGGCGGCGAGCGATTCGCTCGACCATGCGGCGCAGTAGCGCATAGCGCTGTCGGTTGCTGGTGAAGCGAACCATGCTGTCGCCGGCGCTGTCGGCGTGCGCCGCCGGGTTGATGAGTTCGGTCAGCGCGTTCCACTCGTATGGTTCGGTGACGCCTCGAGCGCCGAGAAGCTTCTCGAGGCGGCGTCGAACATCGTCGCGCTCGAGGCCGACGCAGCCAAAAAAGCGCGCGGCCATGCCGGAGAGGCCGTCGGCCGGCCCGCTGATCGGGCTGTGCACGGCCGAGAGCACCGTGACCGCGCCGACCTCGGCCGCCCGCTCGGTCAGCCAGCGCGCCAGGCGCGACTTACCGGTGCCCGCCCGGCCCTTCAGGAGCACAGCGTGGGTCTCGTGGTGGCGGTGCACCTGGCCGAGCTTGTCCCACAACCAGTCGCGCTCGTCCTCGCGGTCGACCAGGCGAACTGTGCGCAGCCCGAAGAGGCCGAGGCCCGCCCCCAGGAGTTGGGGCGAAGGTTCTCCCATCTCGGGCTGGCGCCAGTCGTCGGGAAGCGGCGGGAGCTTCATGTCGGCGAGAGGCGCGGCCCCGCGCTTCTTGTTCCTTCTGCGGAGCGCATCGAACGGGTCGTCCATCCATTGGGCGACGTCGATGGTGAGCGTGCGCGTGCGAAGCTTGGAGAGTTGCTCGGCGTCGGGGAGCAAGTGGGTCGTCGCGCCGATTTCGTGGATGGTGTCAGCGTCTGGGCTGCTCTCGCGCTGGGTAAAGGGGCTCGTCTCGCCGCTTCCGGCGTGAATTGGCACCGTCTGGGCGTGATCGCCCACGAGCATGCGGCCGTCTCGGTCGTCTTCGTCGCTGCCGAGGGTGCGCGCGAGCGCGAAGGCTGCATCGGCGGCCGTCTGGAAGCGATCGTGAAAGTCCTTCTGGAGCAGTCGGCGCACCCATCCCAAGAAACCATCGGGAACCGCGAAGCGCGGCTCGTAGTCCGGCAGGTCGCCGTGCAGATGCTTGCCGCTGATCTCGATGACGTTGCCGCCATCAAAGGGGAGTTCGCCGGTGGTCAGTTCCCAGACGACGATGCCCAGGGCGTACAGGTCGGTCCACGGGCCGTAGTCGCGGAACATGCCGCGGAATTGCTCCGGCGCCATATAGTGAGGCGTGCCCCAGCCCTCCTCGTATTTTCCGGTGCGTCCGGTCAGATCGAGGGGATGAGCCAGGCCAAAATCAGCGAGCTTGAGGCCGAGGCCGTCCTGCCGGGCGCACCCGACGAGGATATTCTGCGGCTTGAGGTCGCGGTGCACCACGCCCCGAGCATGAGCATGAGCGAGCGCGTCGAGCACGCTGAAGATGATGTGGCGAGCGATCGGCCAGTTCATGCCCGACACATAGCGGTCGAGCGCGCCATGCTTGGCGTACTCCATGACCAGATAGGGGCTGCCGGCGGTCAGGTTCTCGCCCGAGGCGTGTGCGGCATCCCGAGAAATCTCGCCGTGGTCGAACACGATGATGACGCCGGGGTGGTCGAGGCCGGCGACGGCTCGAATTTCGTTGCGGAACTGGCGAAGGTAATCGTCGCGTCGAGCCCCCTGCTCCGTGACGACCTTGACGGCGACCGGCACGCGCTGGGTTAGGTGGACGCCCTTCCAGATTTCGCCCATGCCCCCACGGCCGATGACCTTGTCGAGCACGAAGGGGCCAAGTTGGATGCGGGATTCTGTCATCAGTACGACTCGGAATTGCGGCTCATTCGAGGAGAGCCTACCGCCTAAGGTGAGTCGTGTCGACTCGTCTGCGAAGCGCGATTGTGCTAAGTAAGTAGACACTAACTGGAGCGACGAGAATAGTGAGGTACGTCGTGGAACAAGCGCGTGAAGTGACTCCCCTGGAAGTAGGCATGGATCCGGTGCGCCTCGAGGAGGCGAGCCGGATCATTGATGAACTGCATGCCACGGGGAAATACCCGGCCCTGCAGGTGTGCATCCGCCGCCGTGGGCAGATCGTCTTGCATAAAGCGGTGGGTGAGTATCGGCCGCAGGCGGACCAAGGGGGTGAGTGGAAGCCGACTACCCTCGACACTCGCTTCTTGATCTTTTCGATCAGCAAGTCGGTCACGGCCACGGCGTTGCACGTTTTGTTCGACCGCGACCAGCTTCACGTCGACGATCCCGTTCATTGGTATATCCCGGAGTTCGGGCAAGAGGGGAAGCGCCACATTACGGTGCGGCACGTGCTGACGCACACCGCCGGCATCCCGATGATCTTCTGGCACCTCTCCGATGCGCGCATTTGCGATTGGGACGGCATCATTCGCCAGATTTGCGAGCAGTCGCCCCACCACTTTCCGGGCCGGCGCACCAGCTATCATATCCTGAGCGGCGGCTATATCTTGGCCGAGCTCATCCGGCGCGTGGACGGCCGCGACGTCCGTACGTTTCTGCGCGAAGAGATTCTCGAGCCGCTCGGCTTCGAGACGTTCAATTACGGCGCTCCGCCGAATGAGCGTCATCGGGTCGCCTGCGTGGAGCGGGTCGACGAGATGCCGCCGCAATTTCTGACCGACATGATCAGCCGCGCCATCGACGTCGACGTGGTCGAGGCCCTCGGCGTGATCAACCGCGACAGCGTCTTCGACTCGGTCATCCCCGCCGGGAACGTGGTGGGCACGGCCGAAGAGTGCTCGCGCTTTTTCCAGATGCTGCTCAACCGGGGGCAATTCGAGGAGACGCGTGTGCTCAGCGAAGAGCAGGTCATCCGGGCCACCGGCGAACAGGTGATGGCGCGACTCGATTGGACGCTGTTCTTGACGCCACAGCGCTACAGCCTGGGGTTCATGCTCGGCCGAAAGCACACGCCGTTGAATATCTTCGGCAAGAATACCGAGCGCACCTTCGGTCATATCGGCTTCTCGCGTCAGTTTGGCTGGGCGGACCCCGATTGCGAGATCGCCGGTGGATTCTTGACCAGCGGGGTGCCGGTCAGGCCGGGCCGCGAAGTTCTGCTGGTGCGGGAGTTTCAGAATAAACTGCGACAGGCGTGCGTTGGCTGACCGGCGCGCGGAACCGATTGGGTGTGTGACCCTTGCGAAGATGAACTTTTTTCACTAGTCCTCCTCGCGATTTGCGCGCCGCGCGATACCACCTGCTACTCTTCTGCATGAGGTCGTATCCATGCCCCGCCGGGACGATATTAAGACGATTTGCATTCTGGGTTCGGGTCCGATCGTGATCGGGCAGGCCTGTGAGTTTGACTATTCAGGAACACAAGCCATCCGGGCGCTCAAGCAAGAAGGCTACCGGATTGTGTTGGTCAACTCCAACCCTGCCACCATCATGACGGATCCGGAGCTGGCCGACGCCACCTACATCGAGCCGCTGACGCCGGACTTCGTGGCCCAGGTGCTCGAAAAAGAGCGCCCCGACGCACTGCTTCCGACCATGGGAGGGCAGACCGCGCTGAACTTGGCCATCGCGCTCAACGAGCAAGGCGTGCTCGACGAGCTCGGGGTCGAGCTTATCGGTGCGACGCCCGAAGTCATCGAGCGCGCCGAGAACCGCGAGCAGTTCCAAGCTCTGATGAATGAAATCGGCGTCGAGCAGCCCGCCGCCGGCGTGGCACGCTCGATGGACGAAGCGTGGGAGATTCAAAAGAACGTCGGCTTCCCGGCGATCCTGCGCCCCAGCTACACCATGGGTGGTGCGGGCGGCAATATCGCCTACAACCGCGACGAGTTCGAGCGCTACGTCAAGTGGTCGCTGTCGCAGAGCCCGACCAACGAGGTGCTCATCGACGAGAGCCTGCTCGGCTGGAAAGAGTTCGAGCTCGAGTTGATGCGCGACCGCAACGACAACGTCATGATCATCTGCGGGATCGAGAACCTCGACCCGCTGGGCATCCACACCGGCGACTCGGTGACCGTGGCGCCCATCCAGACGTTGACCGACCGCGAGTACCAGGCGATGCGCGACGAGGCCATGGCCATCATTCGCGCGGTGGGCGTGGAAACCGGAGGCTGCAACATTCAGTTTGCCGTCGACCCGCAGACCGGCCGGCGCGTGGTCATCGAGATGAACCCGCGCGTAAGCCGATCGTCGGCGCTGGCCAGTAAGGCGACCGGTTATCCCATCGCCAAGATCGCCGCGCTCGTGGCCGTGGGCTACACCCTCGACGAGATCACCAACGACATCACGGGGACGACCTCGGCGGCCTTCGAGCCGGTGCTCGACTACACCGTGGTCAAGATGCCGCGCTTTGCCTTCGAGAAGTTCCCGACGGCGGATTCGCGTCTGACGACCCAGATGAAGGCGGTCGGCGAGATCATGTCTATCGCGCGCACCTTCCCCGAGGCGATGCTCAAAGGCGTTCGCAGCCTGGAGACGCGCGAAGACAGCTTCCGCCCGCGGATGACCCCGCCGGACGGAACCGAAGGCGAGGCGCTGGTCGATTTCTACCGCCCTGCCCTGATGAACCCGTCGCCCGAGCGCCTCTGGTACGTCTTCGACGCGCTGCGCGCCGGTCTGGGCGTCGAGAGGGTTTGCGAGATCACGAGCATGGACCCCTGGTTCATCGACCAGCTGCAGATGGTGGTCGACTGTGAGGCGGCGATCGCTGAGCACGATGCGGCCAGTTTGCCCCGCGAGTTGCTCGTCGAGGCCAAGCGCCTCGGGTTTGGCGACTCCGACATCGCGTTCTTCGTGGGCGCCACCGAAGAAGAGGTTCGCGCCCGCCGCGCCGAGCTGGACATCCGTCCGGTCTTCAAACAGGTCGACACGTGTGCGGCCGAGTTCGAGGCGGTGACGTCCTACTTCTACTCGACCTACGAGAAAGGTGAGAACGAGGCGACGGCCTCGGAGCGTGACAGCGTCATGATTCTGGGCGGCGGTCCCAACCGCATCGGCCAGGGCATCGAGTTCGACTACTGCGCGGTTCACGCGGCGCTGTCGCTGCGCGAGGCGGGCTATCGGACCATCATGGTCAACTGTAACCCGGAGACGGTCAGCACCGACTATGACGTCTCCGACCGGCTCTACTTCGAGCCGCTGACCTTCGAGACGGTCATGGCGATCGTCGAGAACGAGAATCCAGTCGGCGTCATCTTGCAATTCGGTGGTCAGACGCCGCTCAAGCTCGCCACCAAACTGGCGGAGGCGGGAGTGACAATCTTGGGCACGGCCCACGACGCCATTCACCGCACCGAGGACCGCGAAGAGTTCAACAAGATCGTCGAGAAGCTCGAGCTCAAGCAGCCCGAGGCGGGCACCGTGCGCACGCTCGAGGAGGCGAAAGAGATCGCCGCCGAGCTCGGCTTTCCGCTGCTCGTTCGACCGAGCTACGTGCTCGGCGGCCTGGGCATGCGCATCGTCTACGACGAGGCCGAGCTCGAAGAGGTCTTCGACCGCGCACAGGCCGAAAGCCCCGACAACCCGGTGCTCATCGACCGTTTCCTCGACCAGGCTGTCGAGGTCGACGTCGACTGCATCTCGGACGGCGAGACCGCCGTGGTCGGCGGCATCATGGAGCATATCGAGGAGGCGGGAGTTCACTCCGGTGACTCGGCGTTTGTCACCCCGCCCTACCATCTGCCCGAGTCTGTGCTGCGCGTGATTCGTGAGCAGACCCTCAGTCTTGCCAAAGAGCTCGACATCGTCGGGCTGATGAACGTCCAGTTCGCCATCCAAGACCAAAAGGAAGTCTATATCCTCGAGGTCAACCCGCGCGCCAGCCGCACCATCCCGTTTATCGCCAAGGCGATTGGGGTGCCGCTGGCCGGTTACGCAGCGCGCTGCATGCTCGGCGAGACGCTCGGCGACCTGGGCTACACCCAGGAGGTCATCCCCAAGGCGTTTGCCGCCAAGGAGAGTGTCTTCCCGTTCAGCAAATTCGCCGAGGTCGACACGATTCTGGGACCGGAGATGCGCTCGACCGGCGAGGTCATGGGTATCGACCCCGATTTCAACCTGGCGTACCTGAAGGCCGAGATTGCCGCGTCGAACGCGCCGCCCTCCTCCGGGCAAGTCTTCGTGAGCGTCAAAGATGCCGACAAGTGGGGTTTGGTGCCGGTGGCCAAGAAGCTGGCTGAGCTCGGCTTCGACCTGGTCGCCACTCGCGGCACGGCCGAGTATCTGGCTCAAAACGGCCTAGAGGTGCGCAAGATTAACAAGGTCAAAGAGGGCCAGCCGCATATCGTCGACGCGGTCATCAACGGCGAGATTGCCATGATGATCAACACGACCATCGGCGCCCAGGCGATCAAAGACAGCCGGTCGATCCGACGCGCAGCAGTTAACGAAGGCGTCCCCTACTATACACAACTATCGGCCGCTCGTGCCGCTGTGGACGCGATGGCGGAGGTCACGCGCAAGCAACCTTCGGTCAAGTCCTTGCAAGACTACCATAGCGAATTAGGTTAAGGTGCGGACTAATTAGCGTGCTTTGACAAATCGACACATCCGCGTGTTATGGTGCGCGGCATCCAAATTTGAACATCGGTGCCCGATCCCAGGTTTTGGATCGGGCACGTTCGTCTTGCTCATCTGAGATAGCAGCAAACACATTACGAGGCAGAAATGAACAAGATTCCGATGACCAAGCATGGCCATCAGCAGCTCAAGGACGAACTCGACCGGCTCAAGAAGGTCGAGCGACACAAAGTCATCGACGAGATCGAGACTGCGCGAGCACACGGTGACCTGAGTGAGAACGCCGAGTACCACGCCGCCAAGGAGCGCCAGGGGTTCATCGAGGGCCGCATTCAGGAGCTGCAGGGCAAAATCTCGAACGCCGAGGTCATCGACCCGACGTCGATGTCGGGAGACCGCGTCGTCTTCGGCGCGACCGTGACCATCTACGATTTCGGTAGTGACGAGGAAAACACTTACCAGATCGTCGGTGACGACGAGGCCGACATCAAGGAGAACAAAATCTCATTCTCCAGCCCCATCGCTCGCTCCATCATTGGCAAGCGCGTCGGCGAAGAGGTCCAGCTCAAGACGCCGGGCGGCCAAAAAGAGATCGAGATCGTCGACGTCGAGTTCAAGTGAGCTCGGGTGAAAGAGTAAACGAGTGAAAGAGTAAACGAGTAAAAGAGTAAAAGAGTAAAAGAGTAAAAGAGTAAAAGAGTAAAAGAGTAAAAGAGTAAAAGAGTAAAAGAGTAAAAGAGTAAGCCCCTCGCGCCTGGCGGTGCGAGGGGCTTTCTTTTTTTTTTCGGCCGGGGTCATCCCAGTCGACTACTGCTCGGCGGTGGTCTCGAGGCCTTCGAGTCCGCCAAAGGCGGTCAGCGTGTCGGCGTCGAGTTGGATGAGTCGTGTGCCCACGGTGATGCTCGTCCCGGGCACCTTGATTTGGGGCATCGTGGTCGTCGTATCGAGGAGCGACAGTGCCTCGGCCACGAACGCGGCGCTCTTGAAGCCTTCAGTATCGAGGCCGGTTCGGGGTGCGTCATCGCCTTCGAACTCGACGCTCTCGACGGTCGCCTTATCGCCCGCCATCGAAATGCGAGCAGTGCCTTTGGCTTTGTAGTCCTTGCCCTTCGCTCCGAAATGAAAGACGTCGAAGTCGAGCGCGACCGCGTCGGCGGCGGCGTCGCCGTCAGCCTCGAGACGACGCAGTCCTTTGACGATGACGCGTGAAGAGCCTTCCTCGTTGGCCTGGCCGTTGGCGTCATATCGCCGCGCGACGGCTCCCTGCTGCATCTTGACGGCGAGCACGCCTGTAAGCAGTTGGAGGTGGTACCGAACGGCCATGGCGTCGTTTTGACCGAGGCGCTCGACGCTTCCAATCCCTCCGTCGATGCCTTCGAGGTTCGTGGCCACGCCGGCGAAGATGGTCTTCGACTTGGTGTCGTAGCTCAACGCCGCCGGGAGAAGCTTCATCCCTTCGACGCCGAAGTCGACGCCACCGAAGCTCACCAGCTCGATCGGCTCGAACTTGGCCAGCAGTTTGTCTGAGAGCAGTTTCTCGAGGCCCTTTTGGGCGATTGGCTGGATTTTGGAGGGGAGCCCCTCGATTTTCGTCTCGGCGAACATGCCGCCCAGGGTGGCGACCTGCGAGGTGTCGAGCAGCAGTGTGACGCCGCCGTTGTCTGCTGCGGCGAATCGCAGAGGCGCGACGACCGAGAATTTTCCCTCGTAGGCCTCATCTCCATCTTCTTTGACGAGCGGCACGTCGACATCGAAGCGTCCCAGAACTTTCCCCGTCACGCGCACACACGTCGCGCAGGAATCATCGGCCTCGAGTTGCACGTCGGCCAGGTTCGTGTCGAGCCGGAGTGGAATCTCCTGTCCGGCGATGGAGATACTGCCCGGCGTCTCGCCCAATGCCCGCGCAAACTCGGCCTTCAGTCCGCGCTTGACGAGCTTGCTCGATGCACCGCGTTGGATGGCCAGCCCGAAGTGAACGGGCAAGTCTCGGTAGGTTTTGTCGCTCGAAGCCTCTTCTTCCTCGTCGACAGCGGCGAGTCGTGCCTTTTCGGAGGCAATCGCCGACTCGTAGTCTTCCTTTACACCGGCCGACTTTTCGGCGCTGCAAGCTGTAGCGGCCAGCGCCAAGGCGAGGCAAAACATCTGGAGACGTTTCATAAGCAATGCACACAAACAATAGAGTTTTTACGAGTGTTTGGGAGGCAAACTAGGGGTTTGCGGCCTGTCACACAAGACGCAAAAAAGCCCCCGCGAATTCAATCCGCGGGGGCTTTGGTCGAGGCCGTAAGTAAGCTCGACGTTATTCGGCGACCTCTTCCTTGCTCACGTTGCCCGGAAGCTCGTCTTCGAAGACGAGGTCGGCAAGCTCGCTGACGTGCTCGGCGAAGTGGATATCCAAGTCCTTCTGGATGTCCTCCGAGACGTCGACGAGATCCTTTTCGTTGCGCTTGGGAAGCACGACGCGTTTGATCTCGGAGCGGTGAGCGGCGAGCACCTTCTCTTTGATGCCGCCAACCGGGAGCACGTTGCCGCGAAGGGTAATCTCACCGGTCATGGCGACGTCGCTGCGGACACGCACGCCGGTGAGCAGGCTGAGCAGCGAGACATACATCGTGATACCTGCCGAGGGGCCGTCCTTGGGGATGGCGCCGGCGGGCACGTGGATGTGAATGTCGTTACCCTTCATGAAGTTCTTGTCGATGGCGAAATCTTCGGCGCGCGAGCGGATATAGCTCAACGCGGCGCGTACCGACTCTTTCATGACATCGCCGAGCTGGCCGGTCAGGACCAACTCGCCCTTGCCGGGCATGCGCGTCGACTCGATGAAGAGGATGTCACCGCCGGCGGGAGTCCAGGCCAGGCCGGTGGCTACGCCGGGCTGAGAGGTGCGCTGGGCGACCTCGTGCTGGTACTTCTCCGGGCCGAGGTAGTCGTGCAGGTTGTCGAGGGAGATCTCGACGTGCACTTCGTCACGCTTGTCCTCTTCCTTTTCGGCGACCTGGACTGCCACGCCACGACAGACGTCGGCGACGCGACGCTCGAGGTTACGCACGCCCGCTTCGCGAGTGTAGTTGCGAATGATCTTGTCGAGCGCATCGTCGTCGATCTCGAGGTAGCCGTCATCGAGGCCGTGCTGCTCGAGCTGGCGCGGGATGAGGTACTGACGCGAGATGTGCTGCTTATCGTACGCCGTGTAGCCGGGAATCTCGATGACGTCCATCCTGTCGCGCAGCGGCGGAGAGATGGGGTCGAGCATGTTGGCCGTGGCGATGAACAAGACGTTCGACAGGTCGATGGGGATCTCGACGTAGTGATCGCTGAACGTGTCGTTCTGCTGGGGGTCGAGAACCTCGAGCAGCGCTGCCGAGGGGTCGCCGCGGAAGTCGCGGCCGACTTTGTCGATCTCGTCGAGCATGAACACCGGGTTGTTGGTGCCCGCCTTGCGCAGGCCCTGGACGATGCGGCCCGGAAGCGCGCCGACGTAGGTGCGACGGTGTCCGCGAATCTCGGACTCGTCGTGGATACCACCGAGGCTGATGCGCACGAACTCACGGCCCAATGCACGGGCGACCGACCGACCCAAGCTCGTCTTACCGACGCCGGGAGGGCCCACCAAGCACAGGATGGGGCCTTTCATGTCCTGCTTGAGCTGGCGAACCGCCAGGTACTCGACGATACGCTTTTTGACCTTGTCGAGGTCGTAGTGATCCTCGTCGAGGATCTCGCGCGCGTTCTTGATGTTGAGCTTGTCCTGGGTCTGGTCCATCCAAGGGATGTCCAGCAGGGTCTCGACGTAGGTGCGCGTGACGCCGTACTCGCTCGAAGCCGGCTGCATCATGCGCAGGCGGTTGAGCTGCTTTCGGGCCTTTTCCTCGACCTCTTCGGGGAGCTTTTTCTGGTCGATCTTCGAGGCAAGTTCCTCGAGGTCGCCGCCCTCGCCGTCGAGTTCGCCCAGCTGCTCTTTGATCGCCTTGAGCTGCTGGCGCAGGTAGTACTCGCGCTGGTTCTTGTCGATCTCTTCTTTGATCTGGCTCTGGATCTTGTCGCTGACGCGCAGGACCTCCAGTTGGCGAGCCAGGAGGGTGACCACGGTCTGCAGGCGGTCCTTGAGACCGATGGTCTCGAGGATTTCCTGCTTTTCCTCGGTCTCGATGTCCATGTTGGCGGCCACGAAATCGCACAGCTGGCCGGGGTCATCGACCCCATCGACCATCTGGCTGGCCTCTTTGGGCATCTCGGGGATGAACTTGACGACCTGCTTGGCCGTCGACTTCAAATTGCGGAACAGCGCCTGGATCTCGACCTGCTCTTCGGCCGACGGCTCCGGGGTATCTTGAATTTCGAAGCGCCCCTTGAAGTAGGGTTCCTCTTGGAGCATCTCCTCGAGGTCAATGCGCTGCTGTCCCTGAATGATTACACTGTAATTGTCCGACGCGATCTTGACGACCTTGAGGACACGAGCCACCGTGCCGACTTTGTAGAGGTCGTCCGTGGTCGGATCATCAACTTCCGGATCTTTTTGGGTCAGGATGGCGATCGGAGTGTCGTTCTCCGTCGCTTCCTCGATCAGCTTGACGCTTTTGGGGCGTCCGACCGCAAGTGGTACAACCACCTGCGGGAAGAGCACCGTATTGCGCAGCGGGAGGACTGGTAGCTCCTGAATCCCCTCCAACAGTTGATCCTCGGAGACTCCTTGCATTTCCGACATATCGTTATTCCTTGTCAGATGCGGTGGTTTGACCCGGAGCCGTCAACGCGACGGATCCGGTGCATCGAAGCGGACGATGTCATTTGGCCGACTGCCCGCGTATTAGTAAAAACACATCAATTGCGAGTCATTATTCAATCAGTTTCAAACGATTCGCGATGCGCTGGCCGTAGAATGAGGCGTCACACAACGAAACCCCACGTATCTTGTGGCGGGTGATAGCATAGACACCATTTGGGCGTTGTCATGTCGCCGGGGCGGGCGTGTTGTAGCCCATGACAATCGATCAGTGCAAATATGGTTACAAAACTCGCAGAAGCAACCCTTCTTTTTGAGCGCGCGTGCCCAGCATTCGTGCAGGTGCGCTAGGTGAAGCTTATGAGCGACGACTCCAAAGACAACGGCTTTTTGATTCGGGTCCAACAGGCAGTGCGCTCGGGCCAGCAGCGAGTCGGCGATGCCCGCAGTGGACTGGTCGAGCGGGTCAAAGAGACCCTCGGCCAGCGGGTCGCCCCCGCCGTGGAAGCGGGGGCGCGCAAGGCGCTTTTGAAGCTCGCCGAGCCGGAGAACGCCCAAAAACTCCAGGAGACCCTGGCGACATTTGCCGGCTTCGCCATGCGCTCGGGCTTCGAATCGGACCCCAAGGCGCGTCTGCTGTTCGACTTCGTCGACGGTCTCGAGCAGGATCATTCCCGGGAGGCGGTCATGAAGATCGTGGTCGAACATGCCGTGGTCTACGAGCAAGACCTTCTGACTACACTGCTCGCCACCGTCCAGAGCGGCGAGTCCGCTGCTGGGCGCGTCGATCCTCTGGGCCAGTTCCGCGAACGCGCAAGCTCCAAACTCCTCGCCCTGCTCTGCGCCCTCGCCTCCCTCGAGGGCGACGAACCGCCGCCCCAGGGACAAGATGCGCAGGTCGCCTACTTTGAAAGTGCGCCGATCGACGAGCGCTACAAGCCTCTGGCGCGCATGGCCATCGGCGACGAGCAAGCGCTGGCAGAGGCCGCGGACTCGAAGGAGGATGCGGCGGCAAAACGACCCCGTGCCAACAGCAAAGGGGTCGTGAAGCGCACTCTCGAGCGCTTGCGCCGTGACGAGACGACCGCCTTGGCGCGGTTCATCCCGTCGCTCTCCGACCCTGCCACCCAGTTCTTGACCACCACCTACCTCTTTTTCGTACAGTCCTACGTGGTGCGCGCGATGATCGAGGGGCTCCCCGACGTTCTCGGCGCGGTGCGCGATCTCGAGCAGGAGGCCGCCTCGGAGTCCCCCGACGTCATCGACGTCGACGAGTGATTTGGCTGGCGGCACAGGTGCACTTCGAGTAACATTCGGACAATCGCTCGAAGCAAGATGCGTCCCCGTTCGGGGATTGCCAAACCTCATTGATAAGTGAGCAGTCAATGCCGTCTTTTTGTTCGCCCCCACGTGTGCGCCAGCCTGTGCTCGGTGCGCTCGTCTTGCTGTGTCTCCTCGCCACCTCATCGACAGCGCTCGCCCAAGCCAACTGGACCACCGCTGCGGATCTCCCCTCAGCCGGTGCCCAGCTCACCTCGGTGAGCGCCGATGACGGCAGAATCTACATGTTCGGAGGTTTCGGCGACCTGACCCGTTCGCTGAGATACGACCCGAGCACCGACACCTACGACACGTTGGCGGCCCTGCCCTTTGGGGTGCGCGGAGCATGCAGCGCCGTCGGCCCCAACGGAAAGGTTTTTGTTGTCGGCGGCTACAATGCCGGTCATGTCAACCGCGTGCAGGTCTACGACCCGGCGTCCGACACTTGGACGCAGGGCTCCACCCAGTCGACCGGCTGGGAGTGTGCGGCGACGACGGGCCACGACGGCAATATCCACGTCTTCGGCGGAGAAGCCGCGCCCGGGCAGTACGCCATCTATGACGTCACCAACGACACCTGGAGCACCGGCCCCGCGCTGCCCAACCAGCGCAAGGTGCACGGCGCGGTCTATGCTTCGGATGGGCGCTACTACGTGTTCGGCGGAAGCAATTCTCTGACAACGATGGATATCTTCGACCCCAACTCCAACGCATGGGTGGGCGGCGCGACGCTGCTGATGAGCAGCACCTCCTTCGGTTGGGCAGCGAGCGACGAGGCTATTTATGTGGTCGGCGGTAGCTCGTCGAATACCAACGACTCGTCACCGTACTACAACGACGTCTGGTCGTACGACGTGGCCACGGCCACTTGGACCGAGTACATCGACGTACTCCCCTACGGCCTGCGCGAGCTGACAGCGTCGATGGGCGGCGACGGCAAGATCCACACCTTCGGCGGCAGCAATGGGTCGTCGACCGCCCATCACATGGTCACAACCGACATCCTCGGCGCGACTTGCGGCGATGGATCAATCGACCCGGGAGAAGCCTGCGACGACGGCGCCAACAACTCCGACACGCTCGCCGACGCGTGCCGCACCGACTGCACACTCCCGACTTGTGGCGATGGCGTCGCCGACAGCGGCGAGGCGTGTGACGACGGCCCCAACAACTCCGACACGCTCGCCGACGCGTGCCGCACCGACTGCTCGGCGCCCGCATGCGGCGACGGCGTGCTCGATTCCGGCGAAACGTGTGACGACGGGGCCAACAACTCCGATACGGACCCGGACGCCTGCCGCACCACCTGCGAGCCGGCGACTTGTGGCGATGGAGTCATTGACACCGGCGAAGCGTGTGACGACGGCCCCAACAACTCGGACACGGCTGCCGATGCCTGCCGCACCACCTGTGAGCTGCCCGTTTGCGGCGACGGCGTCATCGACGCTGGCGAAGAGTGCGATGACGGGGCCAACAACTCCGATACGGACCCGGACGCCTGTCGCACCACTTGTGTGTTGCCGGTGTGTGGCGACGGCATCGTCGATACCGGCGAAACCTGTGACGACGGGGCGAACAACTCCGATACACTCGCCGACGCGTGCCGCACCACGTGCGAGCCGGCGTCCTGCGGCGACGCGGTCGTCGATACCGGTGAGAGCTGCGACGATGGCGCGAACAACTCGGACACGGCTGCCGATGCCTGTCGTACGACCTGCGAGCCGGCCTCCTGCGGCGATGCGGTCGTCGACACAGGCGAAGCGTGTGACGACGGAGCGAACAACTCGGACACCGCTCCGGACGCGTGCCGTACCACGTGTAAAGCGCCTGCATGCGGCGACGAAGTCGTCGACTCGAGCGAGGAGTGTGACGAAGGCGCCAACAACAGCGACTCGGCACCGAACACCTGCCGTACCTCGTGCCTGCTGCCCTATTGCGGTGACGCCATCGTCGATAACGGAGAGGAGTGCGACCAGGGTGCAGCCAATTCGGATACGGAGGCCGACACGTGTCGTTCCACTTGTCAGCTCCCCTTCTGCGGCGACGCAGTCATCGACGCAGGCGAGTCTTGCGATGACGGGGCGGCCAACTCCGACACCGAAGCGGACGCCTGCCGTACCACGTGCGAGCCGGCTACTTGTGGCGATGCAGTCGTCGACAGCGGTGAGGAATGCGACGAGGGGGCCGATAACTCCGACGTGGAGCCCGACGCCTGTCGGAAGAGCTGCGAACTCGCCTCGTGTGGCGATGCAGTCGTCGACTCGGGTGAGTCGTGTGACGACGGCGACGCCAACAGTGACACCGAGCCGGATGCGTGCAGCACCGTCTGCGCCACGCCTACCTGTGGCGACGGCGTGGCCGACACCGGCGAAGAGTGTGACGAGGGGGCCGACAACTCCGACGCGGTCGCCGACGCCTGCCGCACGACCTGCGTTGCCGCCTACTGTGGCGACGGCGTGGTCGACACCGGCGAGGAGTGCGACGGCGGCGACGCCAATAGTGACACCGAAGCCGATGCCTGCCGACCGGGCTGTGTCGCCGCCTTCTGCGGAGACGGCGTGGTCGACACCGGCGAGGAGTGTGATGGTGGCGAGGACTGCACCGAAGTGTGCACCCAGGTAGTCACGGCGAACAATGCCGCGGCCGAAGACGGTTGCGGGTGCAGCAGCACCTCCGACGGATTCGAGCCGCCGTCCGAAGCCCTCTTCCTCCTGCTTCTCCTCGGGATTCGTCGCCGCAGACGCGACTGATCCTCACCGTCGGCGCCCGGCACAGGCCATCACGGCCGGGCGCCGACGGACTCTTCGACGGGATATTCTTGTGTCCCGCGCCATGCTTCGATATGCATAACCCAGACGGTTATAGCACCAGCCGCGCTCGAGTTGTGACGCGGCTTCCCGAGGTATTGCGATGGCTCCCAAAATCTTTGTTGCACTGGCTGGAAATATTGGCGCGGGCAAGAGCACCGCAGCGCGCATTTTGGCGCGTCATTACGGCTTCGAACTGTTCCACGAACCGGTTCTCGAGAACCGGTTTTTGAAGTCGTACTACCGCGACATGGGCCGCTGGAGCTTCACGCTGCAGATGGAGTTTCTGCTCAAGCGCATCGAGCACCACATGCTCATCGAGCGCCACCACGGCTCGTGCATCCAAGATCGCACGCTGATCGAAGATCCGGAGATCTTTGCCAAATACCTGCACGGGCTCGGCCACATGACCGACCAAGAGCTCGACCTGTACTTCGACTACTTCAAGCGATTCAACACACAGGTCTCGCAGCCCGACAAGGTGATTTTGCTGCACACCCCCGATGTGAACGTGTTGCTACGAAGGATCGCCCAGCGCGGGCGTGAAGAGGAGAGCGGGATCACCGCCGACTTCTTGAAGGGGCTGAACGGATACTACGATTCGTTCGCCTCGGTCGCGCGGCGAAAGTACGACCTGGATGTGCTCACGATCGACGTCACCGACCGCGACATCCGCGAGGGAGAGGGAAAGGAGCGCTTTTTGCGCGAAGTGCACGCCTTTTTGACCGAAGACCTCCCCGAGTCCAACGAGCTGCCGTTCGCGCTCGTCACGCCCGAAGAAGCCTAGTCGTCACGATTAGAGGGCGTAGCGCAACACGAAAAATCCGATGATGAACAGCGCAGCGATGCCGACAAGCGTGTAAGTAAATCGCTTGTTGGCTTCGGCTTCGTTCTTCTGGCTGCGGTTCTTTGCTTTCCGACGTCGTTTGGCCATGGCTCTAATCTAGAAAACGGTCGATTTTTAGAAAACGGTCGATTTTAGAGAACGGTCAACTCACCGTGGAGAGCGGACACTCTGCCGCTGTCCAAGCTAGACTATCCAATTGGAGCCCTATTGAGCAAGTTGCGCATCAACAGCTTGTTGGCAACTTCTTCGGCGGGTCAGTGCTCCGAGTAGAGGCGTCGAAGAATATCGCTTCGACTGATGATTCCCACCATTCGCTGGCCGTCACATACCGGCATGCGGCCAATATCCTGCTGGGTCATCTGCTCGAGCGCGTCTTCGATGGGCTCGTCTGGGGCGATGACCACGGGATTGTGACTCATATGACTGGCGACGGGCAGGTCAAGTTTGTCTCCTTCGGCCGCACGGTCGATGTCCCGTCGGGAAATGATCCCTTCGAGCTCGCCGTCGCGCAGCACAGGCGCGCCGGTCACATGCCATCGCTCCAACAGTTCGAGCGCCTCGGCCAAGCTGATGTCGCGCGCGATCGTCTCGACCGGCGAACTCATCAGGTCGGACACCCGCGTGGGCTGGAGTTCGGACGTCTCGAGCAACTCCTTGAGCGAGGCGACCACCTCGTCGATCGTTTGCTTCTTGAATGTCGCTGCAGCCGCACCGGCATGCCCGCCGCCGCCCATCTGCGACAAGATCTGACCGACGTTGACGTACGGCACGCGGCTGCGGCCGACGACCTGGACGCGTTTTCCCTTGTCGAATCCGATCACGCCAAAGATGGCGTCATGGCCGCCCAAGCGCATGATATCGTCGACGACTTCGGCCGCCGAGCGCACATAACGACGCGCCTCGCCTTTGGCGATGGCGATGTCGACCGCTTTGACGGTGTACTCCTCGGTGTTGGGCATCATCGACACCAACAACTCCTGCTGCTCGGGGGTGAACCGCTGTTGCATGTAGCGGTTGACGACCGACAACTTTCCACCGGCACGCAGCAGATGCGCGGCCGCTTCGACGTCGCGAGGTGACGTGGCGTCGAACGACAGGCTGCCCGTATCCGCATAAATCCCCAGCAGGGCCACGGTCGCCTCCGCCTCGTTCAGCTCGATCCCCTCTTCGCGAAGACGCTCGCACAGCAGTGTGGCGCAGGCTCCGACGGGCTCGATATGCGTCTCGCCCGCGTCAATATCATGCTCGGTGGCCGGATGGTGGTCCCAGACGACCACGCGTGAGGCCGACTCCAACAGCTCGGAGTACTCGTCGAGGCGGCGGCCGTCGCGCACGTCGACGACGATGACTTCCTCGATCGTCGAGATGTCGATGTCGCTGACGCGTTTGAGGTCGAGCTCGTCTTTGTGGAGGGCTAAAAACCGACGAACGGGCATACTCACGGTGTGGTTACGCAGGCATATAGCGTCTCCGTACAGCCTGCGTGCGAGCACAAGACAGGCAAGTGCGTCGAGGTCGGCATTGGCGTGAGTGATGATTGCGCGCATGTTCTCTCCCTTAGGGCGCCGTGGGACGCGGTTCGTTAACCATTTGTTCGGAGACATACCACACGTTGCCCACCTTTTTCATCGCGAGGGTTTCGTGAGCGATATCGTCGGTGTCCCCGGCCCCCACCAGGTCGACGTAGACCACCGCGCTTGCCTCATCGCCAATGACCTTTTGAATCTCCCAGTCGTCGATGGACCAAACGAAGGTGGGCTGGTCGAGGTGACCGGTCAGATGGCTTTCGAGCACCCGTTGGCCATAACCCGAGCAAGTGGCATCAGGGACTTCACAGACGTAGCGAATGATCTGGATGAGTAGTTGCGACTCTTCGGGGAGGCCCATGACTTCTCGGGGCTCGATCGCTTCGACACGCTGACACTCGGCGTCCGTCTTCACCTTGCGGGCGCGCTCGAGGGCGGCGAGGAACTGGCCCGACGAGCAATATAAGCCGGCGTCGCTGCTCTCTATATGCAGCGCGGCGGCTTGGCTGACGTCCCCATACTTGAGGGCGTCAAGAAACGCATGCGCCCGCTCGGCGGCCGGGTGCGCCGTTGGCTGTTGCTTGCACCCGACAGCGGCAGCGAGTAGGACTAGCGTACAAACGCATATTGAACGGATACGGCACGTCGTCATGGATGAGACCTTACTCTTCAGCCGACGATGGCGACAGGAGACTCCTCACATAAGAAGCAACAATCATGAAAGCAATCCAAGTCCGAGACGACGAACAGCATACACTGGTCTGGGAGGAAGTCGACACGCCCTCCCTTGGCCCTGGTGAGGTGCTCATCAAAGCAGCAGCCACGGCTGTCAACCGCGCCGACTTGTTGCAGCGACGCGGCCTCTACCCGGTTCCTGAAGGAGCAAGCCCCATCATGGGACTCGAAGTCTCGGGCACCATCGCCAAACTCGGCGAAGGGGTAGAAGGCTACCAAATCGGCGACCGCGTCTGTGCGCTGCTCGCCGGCGGTGGATATGCCGAGTACGTCGTGGTGCCTGCCGACATGCTCCTTTCGGTACCCGCCTCCATCGATCTGGTCGAAGCGGCCGCCATTCCGGAGGTGTTCTACACTGCTTTTCTCAACATCTTCTTGGAGGCGAACCAGTCCGAAGGCGAGCGCGTTCTCGTGCACGCCGGTGCATCGGGCGTGGGTACGGCTGCCATCCAGTTATGCCGCGTGTTCGACTCACCGGTCTATGCCACGGCCAGCGCTTCGAAGCTCGACTTCTTGCGCGAGCTCGGCGTCGAGGCCGCCATCGACCGCCATGAAGAGGACTTTGCCGAACGCATCGACGAGCTGACCGACGGTGAAGGGGTCGACATCATCTTGGACCCAGTCGCCGCCGACTACCTCGACCGTAACACCCGCATCCTCAAAAAGTGCGGCCGTTTGGTCATCATCGGCCTTCTGTCGGGCACCAAAGCCGAGTTGTCGCTCAGTCGGCTCTTGATGAAGCGCCTGCGCGTCATCGGCTCGGTATTGCGCTCGCGCTCACCCGAAGAGAAGGTCGAGATCACCTCGCGCTTTCGCCAAGAGGTGTGGCCCTGGTTCGAAAGCGGTGAGTTGTCCCCTGTTATCTACCGAATGCTGCCGATCACGTCGGCCGATGAAGCCCACGACATCCTTCGAAACAACGAAAATGTCGGCAAAGTCGTGCTACGGATAAGCTAACCCAATAGGTTAGCCCGCCATGATCGAGTTGTAGATCAAGAAGAAGACCAGCACCACGCAGAAGAGCACAGCCAAGAGCGCCGCGCCGATCAGTATGGTTTGGCGGCTCGGCCCGCCCTTGCCTGCCTGCATGCTTGATTTGGAACTCTCGCCATCTGCCGAGCTGCCGGCGGCGGTCTCGCGCACGCTGCTCGATTTAGGCACCGAGACGTGCGGCTTGGGGACTTGATTGGTCGGCGGCGTCGCCTGAATCGCCGCGTCGAACGTGGGCGCGGGGCCATCGGCGGCCGACTTCTCGGGAGGTCCGGGCTCGAACGGTGCGTTGCGCAGCGGATCGAGCACATCCCCGCTCACGTTGTCTTTGGGCACGATCACGCTGCGGGCGCCGTGAGTGGTGCCCGAGCGCTTCTGAATCGTCTTGGCCATGCTTCCCAGCCCACCCGAGTCGAGGCTGCCTGCCCCAGATTCACCGGCTTTGGCCAAGATCTGCTCGAACGCCATCAACGCCTCGTCGGCGTCGGCGTAGCGGTCGCCGCGGTCTTTGGCGAGACACTTGTGGATGAACTCCTCGACCCCGTCGGGCACGTTGATGCCCTTTCGAGGGTTGAGGGGCGGGATCTCAGCCTCTTGGTGCAGACGCACCATCTGCTGGGGCACTTGCGCCATGAACGGCAACTGGCGGCAGATCATCTCGTAGAGGATGCAGCCGAGCGCGTAGATGTCGACCTGCGGGCCGATGGTGTCGACTTCACCGCGACATTGTTCCGGGCTCATGTAGGCGGGCGTGCCGAAGAGCGCGCCTGCGCGGGTGTAGCTCTCGGCGTCCGCGCCCAAAAGCTTGGCGATGCCGAAATCGAGCACCTTGACGACGTGCTCACCGGTGTTGAACCGATAGGAGAGCACGATATTTTCGGGCTTGAGGTCGCGGTGGACGATGCCCAATGAATGCGCTTCGCGCAGTGCGCGCAAGATTTGGCGGGTGATCTCGACGATGGCTTCGAACTTGAGCCCGCGGTTGACCGCCTCGCGAAGCGAGACGCCGCCGACGAACTCCATGGCCATGTACAGGTAGTCTTCGTCTTTCCCCATCCCGAAGTCATAGACGGTCACGCAATTGGGATGGGAGAGCTGGCCCAGGACCTTGGCCTCTTGGACAAAGCGCGCTCGCGCCGCCTCCTTCTCTTTGGCCGTGCCCGAGCGTCCGAGGCTTCGCTTCACGAGGGTTTCCGGCCGAAACACCTTCAGCGCCACGTCGCGGTCGACCTGATCTTGCAGCGCCTTGTAGACCTTGCCCATCGAGCCGCGGCCGAGCACGGAGCTGACGATGAACCGGTCGGCGATACGCTGGCCGAGCAGTGCGTCGTCGGAGTACGCCGCGTACTCTTTGTCGTCGACACAATAGTAGCCATCCCCGGTTGGACACGGCGCGAGCAGCGACTCGCATGCGGTCTCGCAATGTGGACAGATGGGCATCCGGTGTGTGCCTCAAAAAAACCTAAATGTATCGATTGAAGCGATTTCCATACGAATTATCGCATACCAAAGCGGGTCTCAACAACAGTCTCCTGCGCCCGTCCCAGACACCGCGTTGACGCTTTTTCGAAGCGCGTGCTAGTGGTGTCGCGGGATAACCCGAAAACACCATTGATTCGAGGAGCAAAAAATGAGCGACATCAAGACCATCGGCGTCATCGGCGCCGGCCAAATGGGCCACGGAATCGCCCAAGTCGCAGCGGTGACCGGCTACGACGTGATCCTGTCCGACATCTCGGAAGATGCTCTCGAAAAAGGCGTCGCCTCGATCGAGAAGAGCCTCGAGCGCTTTGTCTCCAAAGAGAAGATGACCGCCGAGGAGCGCGACGCGGCTCTCGGGCGCATTTCGACGACTACCAGCACTGAAGAGGTCGCCCAGGCTGATTTGGTCGTGGAGGCCGCCACCGAGAACGAGGAGATCAAGTACCAGATCTTCCGCAAGCTCGACGAGCTCGCCCCGGAGCACACGATTCTGGCGACGAACACCTCGAGCATCTCGATTACGCGCATCGCGGCCGAGACCTCGCGCCCCGAGAAAGTCATCGGCATGCACTTCATGAATCCGGTTCCGATCATGAAGCTCGTCGAGGTCATTCGGGGGCTCGCCACCACCGACGAAATCTACGAGACCGTCGCCGCCGTGGCCGAAAAGATGGGCAAAACCACCGTCGAGGCCGAAGACTACCCGGGCTTTATCGTCAACCGCATCCTGATGCCGATGATCAACGAGGCGTGCTTCGCGCTCATGGAAGGCGTGGGCAGCGTCGAAGACATCGACGCGGCGATGAAGCTGGGCACCAACCAGCCGATGGGCCCCTTGACCCTGGCCGATTTCATCGGCCTCGATACTTGCCTGGCGATCATGAACGTTCTGCACGAAGGATTGGGCGACACCAAGTATCGTCCCTGCCCGCTGCTCAAGAAGTACGTCGACGCCGGATGGCTGGGTCGCAAGAGCGGCCGAGGCTTCTACGAATATTGATCGAGGCTGATTAGAACGCGCTTTGAGAGTGCTCCCCTCCCCTGACGAGGGGAGCCTCGATAACCTGAACCGCCCCATTGAGGAGCAGACATGTCCTACGAAACTCTCGAGCTCGACGTGCGCGACGGTGGAATCGCCACGCTGACGATGAACCGGCCCGACCAGCTCAACGCGCTCAACGAGCAGGTCATCGACGACCTGACCGCCGCTGTCGACGAATTGTCTGGTCGCGACGACGTGCGCGTCTTGGTGGTCACCGGCAAAGGCCGCGCCTTCGTGGCCGGCGCTGATATCAAGCAGATGCACGGCTTCGAAGAGGCCGAGGCCAAGGCATTCGCCGACAAGGGCCACGCCGCCATGGACGCGCTGAGCAAGCTGCCCTACCCGGTCATCGCCGCGGTCAACGGCTTTGCGCTCGGCGGAGGCTTGGAGCTGGCGCTCGCCTGCGACCTCATCTACGCCTCGGACAAGGCCCGCCTCGGCCTTCCCGAGGTCGGCTTGGGCATCATCCCCGGGTTCGGCGGCACGCAGCGCCTCGGGCGCACCATCGGCTGGCACCACGCTCGCGAACTCGTCTTCTCGGGCCGCCACGTCAAAGCGGACGAGGCGCTTCGCATGGGCCTTGTCTGCGCCGTCTTCCCGGCCGAGGAGTTCATTGATAAGGTCTACGCGTTGGCCGAGAAGATCGCTGCCAACGGGCCAGTCGCCGTACGCGTGGCCAAGCGCGTGATGCGCGAGGGCTCCGAGTTGCCGCTCGACAAGGCCAACGCCTTGGAGCGCGACTCTTTCGGCGAACTCTTCATGACCGACGATCGCAGCGAAGGCATGCAGGCCTTCCTCGAGAAGCGCGAGGCGAACTTCACCGGGAAATAAGCGGTCCCTCGCCCCCAGACCACGAACCTCCGAGACCCCGGCAGTAACATGGATTTCACGCTCAACGAGACCCAGCGCCTGGTGCGAGACACCGCCCGGCGCTTTGCCCAAACCGAACTTCAGCCCCACGCCGCGCAGCGCGACCTCACCGAGGAGTTTCCGGCCGAGGCGCTGGCTCAGATGGCCGAACTCGGTCTGATGGGCGTCAATATCAGCGGTGAGTATGGTGGCTCTGAAGCCGGAGTGGTTGCCTACAGTCTGGCGATCACCGAAATCGCCCGCGCCGATGCGTCGGTGGGCGTGACCATGGCTGTCAATAACATGGTCGGCGAGGTAATCGAGGCCTTCGGCACCGATGCTCAAAAGGAGCATTATATCCCGAAGCTGACCTCCGGTGAGTTCTCCAGCGGGTCGTTCTGCCTGAGCGAACCCGGAGCGGGCTCCGATCCGGGGGGCATGCGCACGAAGGCGGAGAAGACCGACGACGGTTGGGTCATCAATGGCTCCAAGGCCTGGATCACCTCGGGTGAATTCGCCGGAGTCTTCGTGGTCTGGGCGCGCACCGAAATGGATGACGGCAAGGAGCGCATTTCGGCCTTTTTGGTCGACCCCGACACTGACGGCATCTCGGTGGGCAAGCCCGAGGAGAAGATGGGCCAGCGCGGCTCGAATACCGTCTCGCTGACCTTCGAGGACGTCGCCATTCCCGAAAGCGCCCTCTTGGGCGAACTCGGCGGGGGATTCAAAATCGCCATGGTTGCCCTCGACGGCGGGCGCATCGGCGTGGGGAGCTTGGCGCTCGGTTTGGGCCTGGAGGCCACGAGTCTGGCGCTCGAATATTCTCAGGAGCGCGAGCAATTCGGCCAGCCCATCGGCAACTTCCAAGGAATCCAGTTCAAGCTCGCCGACATGGCCACCGAGCTCGATGCAGCCAGGCTGTTGTGTCTGCGGGCGGCGTGGATGAAGGAGCAAGGCGACTTGCGCTTTACCCGCCAAGCCTCGATGGCCAAGCTGTATGCCACCGAAGCGGCCTGGCGAGCCTGCGACGAAGCCGTCCAGATCTTCGGTGGTTACGGCTACACCAAGGAGTACGCCGTCGAGCGACTCCTGCGAGATAGCCGCGTGACCCGCATCTATGAGGGCACCAACGAAATTCAGCGGGTGGTCATCGCCCGTGACCTGAGCCGAAACGGCCTTTGAGTCTGACGCGAGAGAACGCCATGTCGACTGCACAGCAAAATCGCACGTACCGTATCCTTATTGGTAAACCCGGCCTCGACGGGCACGACCGCGGCGCCAAAGTCATCGCTCGCGCCCTGCGCGATGCCGGCTTCGAGGTCATCTACAGCGGGCTGCACCAGACGCCCGAGATGCTCGTGGCCACCGCGCTTCAAGAAGACGTCGACGCCATTGGCCTATCGATTCTATCGGGAGCGCACAACACGCTGATGCCGCGCGTGGTCGAGCTCCTCGAGGAAAAGGACGCCTCGGATATCTTCGTCTTCGGCGGCGGCATCATCCCCGATGACGACGTCGAGAAACTGAAGTCCAAAGGGGTGCGCGCCATCTTCACGCCGGGAACGCCCACCACCGAAGTGGTTGCATTTCTCGAGCAAGAGTGTGCGCGTCGCTATGAGTGAACCTCTGTATCAGCGCATTTTGGAGGGCGACGTTCGCGCCGCGGGTCGGCTCATGCGCCAGGTCGACGACCAAATCCCGGGCGCACGCCAACAACTCGAGGCGCTCTTCGAGCACACGGGAAACGCCTACATCATCGGGTTTACGGGCAATCCTGGCTCGGGCAAGTCGACATTGGTGAATGCATTTATTCGTGAGTGCCGCGAGCGCGGCCTGAGCGTGGGCGTGGTCGCCGTCGACCCCACCAGTCCGTTTTCGGGCGGTGCGATCTTGGGCGATCGCATTCGCATGCAGGAGCACGCCCTGGACGAAGGAGTGTTCATTCGCTCGGTCGCCACCCGCGGAAACCTCGGCGGCGTCTCGCGGTCGACCCCGGCCCTCGTCCAGATCCTCGACGCGATGGGATTCGACCTCATCATCATCGAGACGGTCGGCGTGGGCCAAGACGAAGTCGACATCGCGCGCATTGCCGACACCAATATCGTGGTGACGGTGCCCGGTCTGGGAGACGACATCCAGGCGACCAAAGCCGGCATCCTCGAGATCGCCGACGTGTTTGTCATCAACAAGTCCGACCACCCGGGGTCCGACCGGTTACGGCGCGAACTCAAGGCGATGCTTAGCCTGGCCGTGGACCGCTCGGACGAGGACTGGACGCCGCCCATCGTCCACACGGTGGCCACCGACGCCGAAGGCCTCACCAAGCTCTTCGAGAAAATCGAAGCCCACCGAGACTGGCTCGAAGGTGCCGGCGCCGACGATTCGCGCGGCGCACGGGACCGCCGGCGCATCGAGCACCTGATTCGGCTGATTGTGTCGGGAGAGCTCGACGCCCGTCTCGATGCAGCGATGGCTGCGCCGACGTGGCAGCGTCACCTCGAGGGGCTCGTCGCGCGGCGCGAGAGCCCCTATGAGGCGGCCGAAGAGCTTATCGCGGCGATCGCTCGGAAGGACTGATCGGGGCGATGCCGTGACCGTTGGTTCGGTGCGGCGCCTCGAAGGTCGGCAAGTACTCCCCTTTGGATGCCTCCACCAGCGTCGACGGCTCGTGCAAGCTGTCGACGAACTGATTCGCCCACCAGTAGACATTATGTGTCTGGACCTCGTGACGCAGACGGCGCATGCGCTTGCGTCGCTCCTTCTCATCCATCATCACCGCCTCGTAGATCGCCTCGGCGGTGCTCACCGTGTCGTAGGGATTGACGAGTAGCGCGTCCTCGTGAAACTCGTCGGCGGCACCGGCGAATTCACTCAGAATCAGCACGCCCGACTCGTCGACTTGGGAGGCGCAGAATTCTTTGGAGACGAGGTTCATGCCGTCGCACAGCGGAGTGACCACGCCCACTGACGCATGTCGATACAGGGCGGTCAACTCGGCGATGTCGACGGTGTTGTACAGATAGTGGATCGGCTGCCACTTCGAGGTGCTGAACCGGCCGTTGATGCGCCCGACGATGCGGTCGATCTCGCGCTTGAGCGCCTGATACTCGGGCACGCTCTCACGGCTGGGCACGACCAACTGGAAGAAGACGACTTCCTCGCACAGATCGGGATGGCGGCTGAGCAACTCCTCGAAAGCATAGAATCGCTCGAGAAGGCCTTTGGTATAGTCGAGCCGGTCGATGCCAAGAAGCATCTTGTAGGGCCCCAACTCCTCACGCATCCGCTCCATGCGGCTTTCGACCTCGCGCGACTGAGCCCGCTCGTTGAAATCATCGAAGTCGATGCTGATGGGGAAGACTCCGACAATGACCTTCTCGCCCTGCACTTCGACGGTGGTCGTGGTGTCACCGTGCACGATATTCGTCTGGGGCATCAGTCGCTCGACGCACTCCAGGAAGTTTCGCTTGTCGCGGCCCGACTGAAAGCCGAGCAGGTCGTAAGCGAGCAACGCGCGCATCAAGTCGGCGCGCCATGGCAGCTTGACGTAGTTTTCCAGCGCCGGAAACGGGATGTGCAGGAAATAGCCGATATTGCCCGGCGAGCCGAACTGGCGAAGTTTCTCGGCCACGCCAATCAGGTGGTAGTCATGCACCCAGATGGGTTGCCCCGGCTCCATCGTATTGGCCAGACCCGCGGCGAACTTCTCGTTGACCTCCACATACTGCTCCCAAAACTCCGGCTTGAAGTCGCAGCGGTTGGGGAAGCCGTGAAAGAGCGGCCACAAGACCGAGTTCGCGAAGCCTCCGTAATAACCTTCGACCTCCTCGGAGGAGAGCATCACCGGTTCGAGCTTGTAGCCCGCCTCTTGGCCAATATCTTCGATGACCTCACGCAGGCTCTGCTCGTACCCTTCCGCCTTCTCCGCGACCATCCCCGGCCAGCCGACCCAGGTGCCACCGCGGCTTTGAAGGATCGGGTTCATCGCCGAGACGAGACCGCCGGAGCCAGGCTTTCCGTTCCATTGACGGTTCTGCTCGTCGAAGTTCATGACGATGGGTAGACGGTTCGAGACGATCGTCAGTTCCTGATTGTCGGGCATTTTCCAGTCCTATCGTTCGCAATTACGGGGCTTGTTCGTCCTTGAACTCGCCGGCCTTGGCGGCCGACTGCGCTCGTCCCGTCACTGCGTCGACCTGCGTCAAAGGACAGGTCACGACGGAAACGCATCAATGATTCAACACGTCGGGCGCCAAGCTAAACAGCAAGAGGCCTGCGACAAGTCTGCACTGCGTCACCACACCGTGGAGGGATGGTCGGTTGTCAAAGCCCGGGCCGTGTCTACGCTTCCATCGCAATTCAGTAAGTATGGAGAGTGGTGCATGTGGGAGAGTCTCGAACAGACCTTCGACGGCGCGATCTATGACGTGTCAGCGACCAGTTGGCTGATCGCAGCGATCGCGCTGGTGGTGACGGTATTCGGCCTGGGGCTGATCAAGCGTCTGCTCGTCGGGCGGCTCGAACAGCTGTCGGACCGGCGCATGTTCTCGGCGCTGTCGGTCGTCGTAAAGATGCTCGAGAAGACGACCTTCGTCTTTTACGTGGCCGTCGGATTGCACGCGGCCGTGCTCTCCCTCGACTTGCCCGAGCGCTTCGAGCGCATGGTCGAAGTGGCGGTGATCGTCACCGTCTTCTTCCAGCTCGGACGCTGGGCCTCCGAGGGGATTTCCCAGACCATCCAGCGGTATCGAGCCACCGAAGACGAGGACCCGGCCGAATCTACGGCCCTGGCCGCCCTTCAATTCATGGCTCGCTTTCTGGTCTGGGTGGGCGTGCTGCTGTTGGTGCTGGACAACTTGGGCTTCGATATCACCGCCCTGGTCGCCAGCCTCGGCATCGGCGGTGTGGCCGTGGCCCTGGCGGTCCAGAATATCCTGGGCGACCTGTTCGCCTCGCTGTCGATCATCGTCGACAAGCCCTTTGTCATCGGTGACTTCATCATCGTGGGCGACTTTATGGGCACGGTCGAAAAGATCGGGCTAAAGACCACGCGGGTGCGCAGCCTCGGCGGTGAGCAGCTCATCTTCTCGAACACCGACCTGCTCAAGAGTCGGGTGCGCAACTACAAGCGCATGGAGGAACGCCGGGTCGTCTTCGAGTTTGGCGTCGTCTATCAAACCGCGACCCGCCAAATTGAGCGCATCCCTCAGATGGTGCGCGAGATCATCGAAGGAGAGGAGCAGACGCGCTTCGATCGCGCCCACTTCAAAGCCTTCGGCGAGTCGGCCTTTCAGTTCGAGGTCGTCTATTACGTGCTCAGCCCCGATTACAACGTCTACATGGACATCCACGAGCGCATCATTTTGGAGATGCTGCGCGGATTTCGCAGCGAGGAGATCCAGTTCGCCTATCCCACCCGCACCGTGCACCTGGAGGGCAAGCTGGGTGGGGCAACCTCGGCCAACCCGACGGCAGTACCTGCATAACCTGCATGAGAAGGAGGCCCGGGCGCTTGTCCGCGCCCATAGGCTGTTTAGCTTCGCCCCTCCGCGCAGTGAAGAGAAGTAGATCGTTTCGAATCAGGCCCTCATCGATGAGACCAGAGGCCATGGAAACCGAACATTCTCAAATGCCACAAGAAGGTCGACGCCGTGCAGTCATCGAGGGGGTCGAGCCGCAAATCGACGGAGGGCGATATCCGGCCAAGCGGGTCATCGGCGATCGAGTCCGCGTCGAAGCCGACGTCTTCGGCGACGGCCACGACGAGCCCTCCTGCGCGTTGTTGTGGCGCCATGAGTCGGAAGACACGTGGCATGAAGAACCGATGGAGTTTGTGGGGAACGACCGCTGGCGAGCTGACTTTCACCTCGAGCAGCTCGGCCGCTACCACTTCACGGTGTCCGGCTGGCTCGACCACTTCAAGACCTGGCGCCACGACCTCGAGAAGCGTGTCGACGCCGGCCAAGAAATCGACGTCGACCTGCGCATCGGCGCCGCCATGGTCGAAGACGCCGCCGAGCGGGCTCGCGCAGGTGGCGTGAAAGATGACGCGGGTGCGCTGTCGGAGCTGGCGGCTCTGCTGGCAGACAGCAGCGTGTCGCAGGACGAGCGGGCCGCCCGCGCGTTGGGACCGGTGCTCCAGGAGCTGATGTCGAACTGGCCCGATCGCGAATTCGCCGAGCGCTACGAGCCCGAACTCACCATCGAGGTCGACCGCAAACGCGCGCGTTTTTCGAGCTGGTACGAGATGTTTCCTCGCTCGGCATCCGCGGAGCCCGGAGAGCACGGCACGTTTCGTGATTGTGAGGACCGGCTTCCCTACATCGCCGAGATGGGGTTCGACGTCGTCTACTTCCCACCGATTCATCCCATCGGTCGCGTGCACCGCAAGGGTAAGAACAACGCCACCGTCGCAGCCGAGGGCGACGTCGGCAGCCCCTGGGCCATCGGCTCGTCCGAAGGCGGTCACAAGGCAGTCCATCCCGACCTGGGCACCCTCGAAGACTTCCGCAGGCTGGTCGAGCGCGCCAAAGAGTTCGACATCGAGATCGCACTCGACATTGCTTTTCAGGCCGCCCCCGATCACCCCTATGTCGAGGAGCATCCCGAGTGGTTCAAGGAGCGTCCCGACGGCACGATTCAGTACGCCGAAAACCCGCCCAAGAAGTACGAGGACATCTACCCGTTCGACTTCGAGACCGACAATTGGCAGGCGCTTTGGGAAGAACTCGAGAGCGTCGTGCGCCACTGGTGTGAACAAGGCGTGCGCGTCTTTCGCGTCGACAACCCCCACACCAAGCCCTTCGCCATGTGGGAGTGGCTCATCGCCAGCATCAAAGAGGACTATCCGGAAGCGATCTTTTTGTCCGAGGCATTCACCCGCCCGAAGGTGATGCAGCGGTTGGCCAAGCTTGGGTTCTCGCAGTCCTATACCTACTTCGCCTGGCGCAACACGAAATGGGAGCTCAGCGAGTATCTGCGCGAGCTTACGCACACGGAGCAAGTCGAGTTCATGCGGCCGAACTTCTGGCCGAACACGCCGGATATTCTGACCGAGTTTCTGCAGACCGGCAAACGCTCCGCGTTCATGATGCGGGTGGCGTTGGCGGCGACGATGACTGCCAATTACGGCATCTATGGGCCGGCCTTCGAGTTGATGGAGCATGTGCCCCGCCACCCCGGAAGCGAGGAGTACCTCGACTCCGAGAAGTACCAGCTTCGCGACTGGGATCTCGACGCCGCCCACAGCCTCAAAGACTATATCGCTCGCCTCAACCGCATTCGAAAAGCCAACCCTGCGTTGCAGCAGAACCGGCACACCGCCTTTCACCGCGCGGAAAACGACTGGGTGTTGGCGTTCAGCAAGCGCACGCGCGACCGCGACAACGTCATCCTGACGGTGGCGAACCTCGACCCGGACCACAAGCAGGCGGCGATGCTCGACCTCGACTTGGCCGAGTTGGGTCTCGCGCCCGACAAAGCTTTCCAGGTTCACGACCTCATCGACGATGCTCGCTACGTGTGGCAGGGCCACCGCAACTATGTCGAGCTCGACCCTCATGTCTCGCCGGTGCACGTCTTCCGCATCGGCCAGAAACTGCGCTCGGAGCGAGATTTTGACTACTACACTTGATGATTTAACGAAGAACCGTTCACCCGAACCCCGAAGTGAGGACCCGAAGTTGGCGCTCGAAAAAAATCCAGAGTGGTACAAAGACGCGATCATTTACGAAGTCCACGTGCGTGCGTTTCACGACAGCAACGGCGACGGCGTTGGCGACTTTCGCGGTCTCACGCGCAAGCTCGACTATCTGCAGGACCTGGGCGTTACCGCCATCTGGTTGCTGCCGTTTTATCCGTCACCACTTCGCGATGACGGCTACGACATCGCCGACTACCGCCAAGTGCATCCGGATTACGGCACGCTCGATGACTTCAAGATGTTCTTGGAGGCCGCCCACGAACGCGGCATCCGAGTCATCACCGAGCTTGTCATCAATCACACCTCCGACCAGCACCCCTGGTTCCAGCGAGCCAGGCGCGCCGAGCCGGGCAGCCCCGAGCGTGACTTTTACGTTTGGAGCGACACGCCCAAGAAGTACGAGGATGCGCGAATCATCTTCCAAGACTTCGAGCACTCCAACTGGGCGTGGGACCCGGTGGGCGAGGCGTATTACTGGCACCGGTTCTACAGCCATCAGCCCGACCTGAACTTCGAGAACCCGGAGGTCAAAGAGGCGATCTTCGACGTGCTCGACTATTGGCTCGACATGGGCGTCGACGGCATGCGATTGGACGCGGTGCCCTACCTGTACGAGGAAGAGGGAACAAACTGCGAGAACCTGCCGCGCACGCACGCGTTCCTGAAGGAGTTGCGCGCCCACGTCGACGAGAAATACGACGACCGCATGTTGTTGGCCGAGGCCAACCAGTGGCCCGAGGACGCCGCCGCCTATTTCGGTGACGGCGACGAGTGCCACATGAACTTTCATTTCCCGGTCATGCCGCGGCTCTACCTGGCGCTCCAGCAGGAAGACCGCTTTCCCATCGTCGATATCATGGAGCAGACGCCCGAGATTCCGGACAACTCGCAGTGGGCCATCTTTTTGAGAAACCACGACGAGTTGACCCTCGAGATGGTCACCGACGAGGAGCGCGACTTCATGTATCGGGCCTACGCTCGTGAAGCCCGCGCTCGGGTCAACCTGGGCATTCGCCGTCGGCTTGCGCCACTGCTGGAGAATAGCCGCAGGCGCATCGAGTTGATGAACGCGCTGCTCCTGGCTCTGCCCGGCACGCCGGTCATCTACTACGGCGACGAGATCGGCATGGGCGACAATATCTTTCTGGGAGACCGCAACGGTGTGCGTACGCCCATGCAGTGGAGCGGCGACCGCAACGCCGGATTCTCGCGGGCCAACCCCCAGCAGCTCTATCTGCCCGCCATCATCGACCCGGAGTACCACTACGAGGCGGTCAACGTCGAAGTCCAGCAGTCCAACCCGAGTTCGCTGCTGTGGTGGACCAAGCGCCTGCTCTCGCTGCGAAAGCGTTACAAAGCGTTCGCCCGCGGGGAGACTCGCTTTTTGCGCCCGGAGAACCGCAAGGTGTTGGTGCTCTTGCGTGAGTTCGAAGACGAGCGAATGCTGGTGGTCGCCAACCTGTCGCGCTTCTCACAATACGCCGAGCTCGATCTGTCCGAATTCGAGGGCATGGTTCCGGTGGAATTGTTCGGACGCACGCTCTTCCCGCCAATCGGCGACCTGCCCTACTTCCTGACTCTGGGCCCGAACGCGGTGTACTGGTTCTCTTTGGAGAAACACGACGAGGCCAAGCAAGGCTGGGCGATCGAGGAAGCCGCCGAGCCGGTCAAGATGACCATGAGCGACGCGCGTGGGCTCGATGACCTGCTCGAAGGCCGCGCTCGGGAGCGCGTAGAGGGTGCGCTGGCGGACTTCCTGCGCCGACAGCGCTGGTTCCAGAGCAAGGGAGCCTATATCCGCGACGTCAACTTCCGCGAGTTCATTCCGGTCGCCCTCGAAGAGCGCACCGTGTACCTGAGCTTGATCGACGTGGAGACGATCCAGCACCAGGCGGACACCTACGTGGTGCCCCTGGCCCTGGCCACGGGCGATGGTGCCAACGACGCCGTCCAGCGAGGCTATCCGATCGTCGCGCGCATCCGCTTCGACCAACTCGGAGAGGAAGGTGTGCTCTACGACGCGATTGCCGACCGTGAGTTCACCCGAGCTCTCTTCGAAAGCATGCGCGGTCAACAGAGCCAGGCTGGACGCGCCGGACGCATGTCCGCATCGACCACGTCGGTGTTTGGAGAGCTCAGCGAGCAGGACGACGAAACCCTCGAGCCGCGGATCATCCAGAGTGAACAGACCAACACCTCGGTGGTGTATGGGAATCGGTTCATCTTCAAGCTCTTCCGCAAGCTGGAGCCGGGCGAAAACCTCGACGCGGAGATCGGTCGCTTCCTGACCGAGCAAAACTTCGAACACGCGCCGAGACTGGCGGGGCTGGTCGACTATCGACCGCAAACCGAGCCGCCGATGACCCTGGGCATCCTCCAGGAGTTTATCGACAACGAAGGAGACGCGTGGGACTACACCCTCGACGAGCTCGATCGCTTCTACGAGCGTGTGCTGACGAGAGCGCATCCGGAGTCCCAGCAACCCGAAGGTGCCGAGTCGTTGAGCGACGCCCGTGGGGAGGAACTCGACGAACTCATTGGTAGCTACATCGATGCAGCCCGCCTGCTCGGCCGGCGCACTGCTGAGATGCACCGGGCATTGGCGTCGGGCCCCCGAGAGGCCGATTTCGCCCCCGAGTCGTTCTCGAAGCTGTACCAGCGCTCGTTGTACCAATCGATGCGCAATCTGACCGGGCGCGTCTTCGACGATCTCGGGCGCAATATCGCGCTCGTCCCCGAAGGCTTGCGCGAGCAGGCCGAGCGGGTCATCGAGAAGCGCGACACCTTCCATCGCCCGTTCTATGGGTTGATCGACTCGCGCGTGGACGCGGTGCGTATTCGCACCCACGGTGACTACCACCTCGGCCAGGTGCTCTACACCGGAAAAGACTTCGTGATCACCGACTTCGAGGGGGAGCCGGCGCGACCCATGAGCGAGCGACGCATCAAACGCTCGGGCCTCAAAGACGTCGCGGGCATGATCCGCTCGTTCCACTATGCGGCCTATTTCGCCCTGTCGGACCACACGCACCAAGACCTCGCGTCGGTGCGGGAGGCGCCGATGGAAGATTGGGCCGAGTCTTGGTTCGACCGTGTACGTACCGCCTACGTCGACTCCTATCTGGACGAAGTAAAGGGAACCAATTTGATTCCCGCCGACAAGGGTCTGTTCCAGCGGCTGCTCAAGGCCTACGAACTCGAAAAAGCGGTCTACGAGTTGGGCTACGAGATCAACAACCGGCCCAATTGGGTTGCCCTGCCGTTGACCTCGTTGATGCAGTACCTCGATCGCCAGTGAACCAACCTACGAAGCGCAAGAGACAACCATGACCACGCCGACCGGCGAGGAACGGCCGCAGCCCCAGGAGGCGCACCAGCCTCCTGCGGGCGACGAGCCAGTTCGTTACGACTACACCCGTTTGAGTGATCAGGACCGGTACCTGTTCAACGAGGGCACCCATTTTGGCCTGCACAACAAGCTCGGCTCTCATACCGTCGAGGTCGATGGCGAGTTGGGGACGTATTTTGGCGTCTGGGCGCCCGACGCCGAGCGAATCAGCGTCATTGGAGACTTTAACGGGTGGAACCCCGACAGCCACCCACTTCGCCAGCGCGAAGCCACGGGGCTTTGGGAGGGATTTATCCCCGGAGTCACATCCGGCACCAAGTACAAGTACCACATCAAGTCGCGCTACCGCGGCTATGAGGTCGAAAAGGCCGATCCATTCGCGTTCCACCACGAGACGCCCCCAAAGACGGCTTCGGTGGTCTGGGAGCTCGATTACGAGTGGGGGGACGAGGCATGGATGGAGCACCGACAGCAGGCCAATCGCGCCGAGGCTCCCACCTCCATCTACGAGGTTCATTTGGGCTCTTGGATGCGAGCCCCCGACGATGGCGACCGCTTCCTGAGCTACCGCGAGCTTGCCCCGAAGCTTGCCGACTATGTCGAGGAGATGGGCTTCACGCACGTGGAGTTGATGCCGGTGATGGAACACCCCTTCTATGGCTCCTGGGGCTACCAGATCACCGGCTACTTTGCGCCGTCGAGCCGCTACGGAACACCCCAAGACTTCATGTACTTGGTCGACCACCTCCACCAGCGCGGCATCGGTGTGATCTTGGATTGGGTGCCGTCGCACTTCCCCGGCGACGAGCATGGGTTGGCCTATTTCGACGGCACGAGCTTGTTCGAGCACGCCGATGAGCGAAAGGGTTTTCACCCCGACTGGAAGAGCTACATCTTCAACTACGGCCGCAACGAGGTGCGCGCCTTTTTGGCCAGCAATGCGATGTACTGGCTCGAAAAATTCCATATCGACGGATTGCGCGTCGATGCGGTCGCCTCGATGCTCTACCTCGATTACTCGCGCAAGCCGGGCGAATGGGTCCCCAACAAATACGGGGGGCGCGAGAACATCGAAGCGGTCGACTTTCTGCGCTTTTTCAACGAGAAGGTCTACGAGCGCTTCCCCGACGTGCAGACCATCGCCGAGGAGTCGACCGCCTGGCCGATGGTCTCCCGGCCGACCTACACCGGAGGCCTGGGCTTTGGCATGAAGTGGGACATGGGCTGGATGCACGATACGCTCGAGTACATGAGCGAGAATCCGGTGCACCGCAAGTACTACCACAACGATCTGACCTTTCGCGGCATCTATGCGTTCAACGAGAATTTCGTCTTGCCGCTGTCCCACGACGAAGTGGTCCACGGCAAAGGTTCTCTGCTCGAAAAGATGCCCGGCGACGATTGGCAGCAATTTGCCAACTTGCGCCTGCTCTTTGCCTACATGTACGCGCAACCCGGAAAGAAGTTGCTGTTCATGGGGGGAGAATTTGGCCAGCGCGCCGAGTGGAACCACGACCGGAGCCTCGACTGGCATCTACTCGAGCACGACTCGCACGAGGGCGTGCGCCGGTTGGTGCGCGACTTGAACCACGCCTACCGAGACGAGCCGGCGCTGCATCGCCACGACTTCGAGCCGAATGGCTTCCAGTGGATCGACACCCACGACACCGAGCAGAGTGTGCTTAGCTTCTTGCGCTGGGGTGATGATCCAGAAGACGTCGTCGCCTGCGTGTTTAACTTTACTCCCGTACCCAGACAAAACTACCGCATCGGCGTCCCCTTCAAGGGGACTTGGTCGGAGCGGATCAACACGGATGCCCAGCAGTACTGGGGCAGTGGCGTGGGCAATTGGGGCGAGGTCGAAGCTGCCCCCATTGCCTACCACGGCCATGCGCATTCGTTGATGCTGACATTGCCGCCGTTGGGCGCACTCTACTTGCGTCCAAACGAGGTCTCGTGATGCAACCAATCATCGAAGGCAAGCCGCTGCTAGGCGCTACGTACCTCGGCGAGGAGCGCACGCGTTTTCTCGTCTGGGCGCCGTTTCGCCAGCAGGTCGAGGTGCACCTGGTTGCTCCCGAAGAGCGAATCGTGGCGATGGACGCCGTCGGCGGCGGCTACTTTCGGGCGGTCATTGACGGCGTCGAGCCCGGCGCGAAGTATCTGTACCGGCTCGACGGTGATGTCGAACGCCCCGACCCGGCCTCGCGTCTGCAGCCCGAGAGCGTCCATGGGCCATCTGCCGTGGTCGCTCGCGATATGGACTGGGAGAGCCCGCCTTTCGGGGGCCTGCCTTTGCGCGACTACGTCATCTACGAACTTCACGTCGGAACGTTCACCGAGGAGGGGACCTTCGACGCGGCGATCGAGAAGCTCGACCACCTGGTGCAACTCGGCGTCACAGCCGTCGAGGTGATGCCCGTGGCCGAGTTTCCCGGCCATCGCAACTGGGGCTATGACGGTGTCCATCCGTTCGCCGTCGAGACGAGCTATGGCGGCCCGCAGAGCTTGAAGTCGTTCATACGTGCGTGCCACGAGCGAGACTTGGCGGTTGTGCTCGACGTCGTCTACAACCACCTCGGCCCCGAGGGAAACTACCTGCACGACTACGGGCCCTATTTCACCGACAAATATCAGACCCCGTGGGGCATGGCGGTCAACTTCGACGGTGATGGCAGCGACGAGGTGCGCCGCTATTTTCTGCAGAACGCCGCCCAGTGGATCGACGAGTTTCACGTCGACGCGCTTCGTCTAGACGCGGTTCACGCCATCTACGATGACACACCGCTGACGTTCCTCGAGGAGCTACGCATAATGGTGGCCGAGCGAGAGCGCCGCCATAACCGACGCATTCATCTCATCGCCGAGACCCATGCGAATGACCCACGATTGGTCGCGTCCCCCGAACGCGGCGGTATTGGTATGGACAGCCACTGGTCCGACGACTTTCACCATGCCGTCCACACCCTCATCACCGGCGAAGAGCAAGATTATTACTGTGACTACGGCTCGCTGGAGCATCTGACACGCTGCCTGCGCGATGGATACAGCTATACCGGTCAACACTCGAAATTTCGCGGCCGCCGGCACGGACTGCCGCCCCGAGGCATTCGCGGCGAGCGTTTCGTGGTGTGTGTGCAGAACCACGACCAGGTGGGCAATCGGCCGCAGGGCCGTCGCCTCTCGGAACTCGCCTCTTTCGAACAGCAAAAGCTCGCGGCCTGCGCCCTTCTCTGCTCGCCCTTCGTGCCGCTACTTTTCATGGGCGAGGAATACGGCGAGTTGGCGCGGTTTCCGTACTTCATCAGCCATGGCGATCCCGACCTCGTCGAGGCCGTGCGAGAGGGGCGACGCGCGGAGTTCCCATCGCTGACCGCAGGCGAAGAGCCGCCCGATCCGGCGAGCGAAGAGACTTTTCGGTCCGCCAAACTCGATTGGAGCCGCCCCCATCAGACCCCGCACAGCCGCCTGTTGGCGCTGTATCGCGAGCTGATTCGGCTGCGCAAAAACCTCGAGCCA
The DNA here is from genome assembly GCF_006517175.1 of Persicimonas caeni. Lineage (NCBI taxonomy): Bacteria > Deltaproteobacteria > Bradymonadales > Bradymonadaceae > Persicimonas > Persicimonas caeni. The sequence continues at coordinate 7,889,842 of NZ_CP041186.1, forward strand.
CTCCGTCAGCTCCGGCGCGAACAGTCGGAGGTTTCGAGCTTTGCGGATGCGCGGGCCCTGGCGATTCGACGCTGGTATGCAGGTGGTGAAGCCCTTATCCTGTTGAACTTCGGAGAGGATCGCGCCACCGTCGAGCTCGAACTCCCTTCGGCGACCTGGCAAAAGCGCTTGGAGACTTGCTCCGAGCACTGGAACGGTCCCGGTGAACGCCTGCCTAAACGACTCACAAGCGAATCCGATGAGCTGACGCGCCTGGAGATGGCGGGCCACTCTGCTGCGTTGTACGACGCTCTTCCCGTTGTCGAGGACTGAAGATGGAACGGTTCATATGTGTGCACGGCCATTTTTATCAACCACCGCGTGAGAACCCGTGGCTCGAGGCGATCGAGCTTCAGGAGTCGGCCCAGCCGTACCACGACTGGAACGCGCGCATCACCGACGAGTGCTATGCGACCAACGCCGCTTCGCGCATTCTCGACGACCAAGAGAAGATCGTCGAAATCGTCAACAACTACGGCGAGATAAGCTTCAACTTCGGCCCGACCCTGCTGGCGTGGCTCGAGGAGCACAATCACAACGTCTACGAGGCAATCTTACAGGCCGACCGTATCAGTCAGGAGCGTTACTCCGGGCACGGCTCGGCGCTGGCGCAGGCCTACAATCACATCATCATGCCGCTGGCGAATACGCGCGACCGGCGCACCCAGGTGATATGGGGCGTGCGCGACTTCGAGCGACGTTTTGGCAGGCCCCCAGAGGGGATGTGGCTGCCGGAGACGGCGGTCGACATCGACACGCTCGAGGCGCTCGCCGAACAGGGCATCGCCTTCACGATCCTCGCGCCGCATCAGGCCGAGCGAATCCGGCCCTTGGGCAATGAGAAGGCCAAGTGGAAGGATGTGTCGAATGCGAGCATCGACCCCAAGCGAGCTTACCTGCAGAAGCTGCCCTCGGGACGCGAGATCAACCTGTTTTTCTACGACGGGCCGATCTCGCGAAGCATTGCCTTCGAGCAACTGCTGCATCAGGGCGACCAACTCGCCAACCGGCTCATGGGCGCCTTCGATCCCAAGGGGACCGACGTCCAGCTCGTGCATATTGCCACCGACGGCGAGACCTATGGCCACCACCATCGCCATGGGGACATGGCGCTGGCCTTTGCGCTTCGACGGCTCGACCGCGACGAGTCGGTGCGATTGACCAACTATGGCGAATTTCTCGAGATGCATCCGCCGGAGTGGGAGGTCGACATCAACGAAGGCAGCTCGTGGAGTTGTGCGCACGGTGTGGGCCGTTGGGCGGAGGACTGCGGTTGCCGCACCGGAGGACGTGCTGATTGGACTCAAGCGTGGCGCGAGCCGCTTCGGGGCGCGCTCAATTGGCTGCGCGATCAGGTCTCGGTGCGCTACGAGCGGGCCGCCAAGGAACTCTTCGAGAGCCCGTGGGATGCGCGCAATCATTACATCGAAGTCATTCACGACCGCTCACCCGAGAATATCGACCGTTTTCTGAACGAGCACGCCGTCCACAAGCTTGGCGCCGAGGAGACCAGCCGCGCACTCAAGCTCCTCGAGTTGCAACGCCACGCGATGTTGATGTTTACCAGCTGCGGCTGGTTCTTCAGCGAACTGTCGGGCATCGAGACCGTCCAGGTGATCCAATACGCCGGACGTGTTGTCCAATTGGCTCAAGACCTGTTCGACGCCAATGTCCGCTCGGGCTTTTTGGAGCGTCTCGAGAAGGCCAAGAGCAATATCCCCGAGCACCATCATGGCCGACGGATTTACGAAAAATTCGTCGACGCCTCGGTGATTGATCTGGAGCGCGTGGGCGCGCACTACGCCATCAGTTCCCTGTTCGACACCCACCAGACCCCGGCGCACATCTATTCGTACCTGGTCGAGGATCGTGAGCGTAAACTGTACGAGACGGGCGAGATTCGCCTGGTCATCGGCCACTCGCGGGTCACCTCCGAGGTCACTCGCGAGTCGGACGAGTTTATGTACGCTGCGCTGCACCTGGGCGGGCACAACGTCACCGGAGGCATTCAGCCATATTCGGGAGGAAAGCGTGTCGACGCGCTCATCGCCGAAGCCGAAGCGCTGTTCCAGCGCGCCGAGACGCCGGCGCTGGTGCGTTTGCTCGACCGCACCTTTGGAGGAAAGTCATTTTCGTTGAGGTCCCTGTTCCGCGACGAGCAGCACAAGGTCATGCAGACCATCTTGGGCTCGGCCATCGAAGAGGCGGAGTCGGCCTACCAGCAGGTCTACCGGCGTCAGGCGCCGCTCCTGCGCTTTTTGGCTGACCTGGAAGTCGCACAGCCGCGATCGTTTCAGGTCGCCGCCGAGATCGTGCTGAACCGACAGCTCGAGGAGGTCTTTCAGTCCGAGGAACCCGACCCGGAGCGGCTCCGTGCGCTTTTGGACGAGGTGGTCACCGGACAGATTGGCATCGAAGAGGAGTCGCTCGGATATGTGATCAACGAGCGGCTTGTTTCACTGGCATCCAAGCTTGGCGAAGACCCATATAGTCTCCAAATCCTCGAGCGACTGCACACCGTGGCCACCATGGCGCGTGAGGTGCCATTCGAGGTCAATTTCTGGGAGGCTCAGAACACCTATTTCGATGTCTTGAACACGGAGTATCCGGCCCAAAAGGAACTCGCGCAGCAGGGGGACAAAGCTGCCGTCGAGTGGGTGAGCACCTTTGAGGCGCTCGCTCAGCCACTGAGCGTGGCGATCCAGGCCGACGAAGGAGGCTAATCGAGCATCTCCTCTCAGGGGGCACCAACGGATGAGGATTCCCGCCAGTACGTATCGCGTTCAACTTGGCCCCGATTTCGGGTTTCGCGACGCCGAAGCGCTCGTGCCGTATCTCGACGCGCTGGGGGTGTCGGATCTCTACCTCTCGCCTATCTTGGCGCCGCGTGAGGGGAGCACGCACGGCTACGATGTCGCAGATCCCAGCCGGCTCAACCCCGTGTTGGGCACGAGGGGAGACTTCGACAGCCTGTCGCAAACACTGCGCGAGCATCAGATGGGGCTGCTGCTCGACATCGTCCCCAATCATATGGCGGCCTCCCCGCAGAATCCTTGGTGGGCCGACGTTCTCGCGCGGGGACAGCGCTCCGAGTACGCAGACTTTTTCGATATCGAGTGGGCCCCACCCTGGCCCAATGGGTCAGAAAAACTCCTGATACCCGTCCTGGGAGACCATTATGCCGAGGTGCTCGAGCGCGGTGAACTCCAACTCGCGCAGACCGAAGATGGCTATGTCGTTCAGTATTTCGACAATGTCTTCCCGCTATCGCCCGAGACCTCCGAGGAGTTGGACGCCAACCGCATCGAGGCGCTCAACTCGGATCCTGAAGCGCTCGATGCCGTGCTGGACGAGCAACACTACAGCCTGCGCTACTGGAAGAGCGAGCGGTATGAACTCAACTACCGTCGCTTTTTTAATATCAGCGACCTTGCCGGCCTGCGGGTGGAGCGACCGCGCGTTCGCCACGAATTGCACGAGTTGATAGGACACCTGTGGGAGGAGCGCGGGGTGACTGGGCTGCGCGTCGATCATATTGACGGGCTGCGCGAGCCCAAAGCTTACCTCGATTGGTTGCGCCGTACTTTCCGCGGGCCGGGGGACTCCAACCCATATGTGCTCGTAGAGAAAATCCTCGCCCCCCACGAGCGCCTCCCCGACGACTGGCCTGTTGCAGGAACCACCGGCTACGACTACTTGAACAAACTCAACGGCGTGTTCGTCGACCCCGACGGCCATCGCAAACTCGCCGAGGTGTACGCTCGTTTTACCGGGCGCTCCGAAGCGTTTCGCACGGTGGTCTACGAGAAGAAGCGTTTTGTGCTCGAGTGGCTTTTTCAGGCCGAGCTGGAGTTGATGCGCCGCGACCTCGTCACGCTCGCTTCAAAAATGCGGCGCGGACGAGACTTGACCGCGCGCGAGGTCGGCGATGCACTCGCCGAAGTGTCGTCGTGTTTGAGCGTCTACCGTACATACACCAGGGGTGCCCGAGTCGCCGAGCGTGACCGCGAGCATATCGAGCAAGCAGTCGACACGGCGCGAAGTTATCGACCGCAGCTCGATTCGGCCGCATACGATTTTGTCGAGCGAGTCCTCTTGCTCGAAGTGCCGGAGCGACTGCTCGAAGAGGCCTTCGAGTTCGTCCAAACGTGGCAGCAATTCACCCCGCCGTTGATGGCCAAGGGGCTCGAAGACACTTCGCTGTACGTCTACAACCACCTCATTTCGCTGAACACGGTCGGCGGGGAACCCGACGAGGCGGACGTCTCACTGAGTGAGTTTCACGCGTTCAATGAAGAGCGCTCCCAAAAATGGCCCGGGGCAATGAATTCGACGTCCACACACGACTCCAAACGGGGTGAGGACGTGCGCAACCGGATCGATGTGCTCTCCGAGATGCCGGAGGCATTCGAGAGACGCCTGACTCAGTGGGCCGAGTGGAACGAGCCCAAAAAAATCAGCCCCGAGATTGCCGAGCCGCCCAGCCGCAACGAGGAGATGCTGCTGTACCAAACCCTGTTGGGAAGCTGGCCGCTCGATGAGTCGGAGCTCGACTCGTTTCCCGGACGTCTGCGCGAGTATCTGGTCAAATCGGCGCGCGAGGCAAAGGAGCAAACGAGCTGGCATGACACCGATGAGGGTCACGAGTACGCGCTCGTTCGGTTCGCCGAGCGAATTCTCGACGACAGCGGGCCAAATCCCTTCCTCGAAGATTTTCTCGAGATTCAAGAAGAACTAGCCTTCTTCGGGGCGCTCAACAGCTTGTCGCAGGTAGTACTCAAAGTCGCCTCGCCCGGCGTGCCCGACATTTACCAGGGGAGCGAGCGTTGGAACCTGACGCTCGTCGATCCCGACAACCGCCGACCGGTCGACTTTGACAGGCTCTATGACACGCTGCATGAAATGCAGGACGTGCCTGCGGAGCATCGCAGCGCTTACGCGGTTTCGCTGCTACGAGACTGGAAGGATGCCCGGATCAAGCAATTCGTGACCTGGCGCGCACTGTCCCTGAGGAGGCAGCGCCCGTCCCTCTTCATCCATGGCGACTATCGACCCCTTTACGGGCGTCAAAAGGCTCGTCCCTATGTTTGCGCCTTTGTCCGGAGGCACGAGGGGAGCCATGTCATCGCGGTTGCGCCGCGTCGGTTGAGCCGAAGGGTCGACCCATTCGAATTGCCGGTAGGGTCAGTATGGGAGAATGATTGCCTTCGACTGCCAAGCGACCTGCCCTCGCGCTGGACGAACGCGCTGACCGGCGAGGTCGTCGAAGCGGTCGACCGGCCCGAATGTGGTCTAGCCCTGGAGGAGGTATTCGCCACATTGCCGGTCGCGCTGCTGGAGGCGACAGAGTAGCCAAGAAATGACGAAGGCGCCTCGCGGCGCCCTCATCGTGACTTGATGGACTGCGTGGTGAATCAGAGACCGCGTCGACCTTCGGCGATAGCGCGGACCTCGGCATTCTCGAAGAGCGCCTCGGCGCCGTGGCCGGTGCTCTCGAGAGGACTGGTCACATCGATACCACGCTCTTTTTCACCACCGATGTCGCTGGTGTGCTTGACCGCGCTGAGCAGCGGGTCGACCAGATCGAGCGCCCAATCGTGGACGTCGAAATTGAACGAGAGGTACTGCTTGCCCGCCTCAAACTCGACTTCATTAAGGGTGAAGAAGACCGAGCGGCGACTGTCGTAATGGAACGGAGTCCACTCCGTGGGGAGTGCAGGCATGTCCTGCATCTCGTCCTCGTCGCCTTCGTCTTCGTCGAAGGGCATCGGCACCGGGCTGCCATCCGAGCGCTTCTCGTCATAGCGCGGGTCGACGCGCACGACGCCCTCACCGGCCACAAAGCCGGCAACGCTGAAGCTCGGGCTGATTGTTTCGGCTGCGCCCTCGTCCGAATGCTGAACTTCGGCGATCGGCTCGAGGCGCACACTGACGAGGTAGCGACCTGCACGCGGCAGGTCTACGGGCTCGCCGAGCTTGACCGTTTCTCCGTTGGCCACGTCGAAGTGAAGACGTGTCGGGTTACGCGTACTGTACGCGATCGAGCCCAAGTCGCTGGACAACGGTTCGAGGCGAATCTCGGAAATGGCGAGGCCGAGTTCGCTCAGATAAAGGTTGCCCGGCAAGTTCGACGTGCCGGAGACGGAAAACTCCGGAACCACCGTCACCGACTGCTCGCGCTGAACTGCCTCGGTCGGCTGCGGAGTGCCGAAATCGACGTCTCCGCACCCCGCGGCAGCCGTGGCTGCGAGAACACCAGCAAGGGCAACGCTTCTGACTTTCATGAGTCGCATCGTAAAGACCCTTATCCAACGAGTTCTTTTTTCAGTGCCAACAATTCATCGGTCGAATTCACAATTTGGCTGAGCCTGGGGCGCTTCATCTGCAAAATCTCAGCCGCACGCGTGATGTTGCCGCCTGTTTCGATGAGCGCGCGCCGAATCGACTCGAGCTCGAGGCGCTTTTTGATGCTCGCCAAGGACAGCCCCTCAGCAATGATTTGCTCGACAAGCGCCTCTTCGGGGTCCTCGTATGTCTCGCCGACCTCTTCATACTCTTCGAGTTCGACCTCATAGTCAATTTCCGGCAACTCGAAGTCGACTTCGCCGTCGGCGAAGAATTCGCTGAACTCCTGGACGTGCGACATCTCGACCGTCTCGCCCTCGACGAACAGCAGGATGCTCTTGACGAAGTTCTGCAGCTCTCGAATGTTGCCCGGCCAGCTATAAGAGGCCAAAAACTTGAGCACGTCTTTGGAGAACTGCTTGGGCTGGCGACCACCCGCGTAGACTCTCGCAAAGTGAGCGACCAGACGCGGAATGTCCTGGCGACGCTGTCGCAGCGCCGGGACTTCCATGACCACGCCTTTGAGGCGGTAGTACAGGTCGAGGCGAAATTCGCCGCGCTTGACCATCTCCTCGAGGTTCTTGTTGGTCGCGCAGACGACGCGCACATCGACTTGCTGAGTCTCCGTGCCGCCGACTTTCTCGAAAGTGCCTTCTTGAAGCACCCGCAGAAGCGCGACCTGGGTCTTGGCCGAAATATCGCCAATTTCGTCGAGGAAAATTGTCCCACCATCGGCGAGCTCGAAGCGACCGACCTTTTCGGAGACAGCTCCGGTGAACGCACCTTTGACGTGGCCGAAGAGCTCGCTGAGAAGCAGGTCTTCGACGAACGCGGCACAATTGACTTTGACGAACGGCCCGCTCGTGCGCTTGCTGTGCGTATGCACGGCCTCAGCCATCAGCTCTTTACCCGTACCCGACTCGCCCTGAAGCAAGACCGGGGAGTCGCTCTCCGCGACCCGATCAATGATGCGGAAGAGCTGGTGGAGCCTGGGGTCCTCGCCGACGATGTCGCCGTAACGGCTGCGCCAGCGCTTGAATGCCGGGTCCTGAGCGTCGACGGTGTTCGACTTCGCGTCTTCTTCGGGAGCATCGTCATGCTCGATATCGAACTCTTCGGGCACTTCGCCTTTGAGTTCGCGTACCACAGTGACGAGATCCTGATGCAACGGGACCGAGAAGAAATCGCCGCGGTGAGCCACGGGGATGTCTGCCGCACGCCCTTTGAGTTCTTGGAGTTCACGCTCCAACAGCGCCCGTGCTTCCTCGGGCCGGTCGTTCTCGCGTAGCGCACGAGCGACAGCAAAGGAGAGCCGGAGCGCGTCGCGAGTGTGGCCGGCGCCATGAGCTCGTTCAGCCGCCTCCCGACCGGAGGTCAGCGCCGGCTCGTAGTCGCCGTCTTCGATCGCAATGAGGATGCGCGCCAACTCGTAGAGCGCGTCGAGTTGAGGCTGTCGAGCCTCTTTTTCGGGGAGCTCGAATTCCTCGACGATGCGCTCGGCGGCCTTTTTCTGTCCCAACGCCAAATGGGCCTCGACCGAGCGCAGAAGCGCTTCGCGCACAGGCAGGCTCGACGCGGTGCTCTCATCGTCCGCATCGGTCAACCGCGCAAACACCTCGAGCGCCTCTTCATACTTGCGCTGGTCGAGCAGGATGCTCCCGAGCACCGCCGTCGGAAGGGTCCCCACAAAATGTGTGGTTTCGTCGCCTTCTTGACGCTCTTCGAGGTGGTCGATGATCGACAGTGCGCGCTCGAAGGCGCCAATGTCCTGATAGAGGGTCACGAGGTTGTAGGCCGCCAAGCCATAGCTCGCTTCGGCGCCCTCTTGGCGCGATGCGCGCAGCCCTTCGAGATAATGGCGAAGCGCCTCTTCGTATCGCCCTTTGCGTTGGTGGACGATGCCGAGGTTGAGGAAGACGTAGGCACGCGGAATGGCCGCCGGAGAACGCGCAATTTCACGAGCGCGCTCCAGGCGGTCGAGCGCCTCGGAGAAATCCTTTTCCTGGAGGCATACCAGCCCGAGGTTGGCCTCGGCGCGGGCCACTTCGTCGTCCCAGCCCCATTCGGCGGCCAGCGTACGGTTCTTGACGAACAGCTCCCTGCCCTTTTGACACTCACCGCGAAGTACCGTCACCTTGCCGATGAGGTTGCGTGCGTGCAGCAGCGACATGTCGAGATGGTGTCGATCGCGCGTATCGAGTTGGCGCGCCTCTTCAATCTGCTCGAGCACCTCGAGAGCGCGCTCTTCGGCGGCCTGATGTCGGCCCTGTGAGAACATCGCCTCGCCTTCACCGAGTTTGGCTTCGATCCAAATCTCGCGAAGCTCGGGGTTCTGGGCGGTGAGGTCGGCGGCTTTGACGAATCGGTCTGTCGCCGAGTCATACTCGCCGATACGAATCAGCAACTGGCCAGTCTGGCAATTCAGGCGAGCCAGGGCCTGCTCGTCGTCGACCAGCTTCTGCAGTTTGCTGCAGTGGGCCAGCGCCTTGCGGTGATTGCCCAACGCCGAGTGAACCTCGATGAGCTGGGCATGAATCTCGCGACTATCTTCGTCACGTTCGGAAAACTCGAGCAGCGACTCGAGCAGGTCCTGTGCTTGGTCGTAGTCGCGTCGCGAGATGAGCCGCTTGGCCGCCCTCTTTCCGTACTTGAGTCCCGCGGCCACGTTGCCCGCGGCGAGGCAGTGGCGTGCCAAAAAGGCCGCCGAGGCCTCGCTGTTGTCGTTGGCGAGTTCGGCGTCGGCCAGCGCTTGGTGGATCTCGCGTCGAGTGTCCTGCTCGAGCGTGTCGATCACCGCACGCGCGAATTCCGGACTCTCGATATGAACACGCACGGTGCCGGCGCCGATCTTGCGCTCGACAAAACCGAGTTCGGTCAGATGGCGCAGCGAGCGGGCGAAAAACTCCGAGGCCTGCAGCAACGACAGCGCCGAATGCAGCGTGTCGACCAAAATCGGCTCGGCCGCGACGGCCAAGACGTTGATCAACGTGCGCTCGAGCCGCTCGAGTCGGTCGTAGCGAAAGAGCCAGAAATTCTCGACGTCTTCGGGCAGGCTCTCGACCAGCTCACCGAGCCGCCGCGGATCACCGCCGGTCGACTCGATAAAACGACGGACGACGGCGGGGTCAGCCAAGAATTCGCGTACCGATTCCTCGGCGGCCTCAGACAAGTCAATCGTGGTCGTCGGAACGTGCTCGAGATCGACCGGGATGGCGTCGGCGCCTTCCAGATAAACCAAGCGGCCTTGCCCTTTCTCGATGGCGTCGAGTTCGGGAGTCAGTTGCTCGATAGGATCGGCGAAAAAGAAGCTCGACAGGTGGTCGAGTGCCTTGAGTTCGCTCGGCGGGCAGTGCTGAGCGTTGAGCACGAGCAACACCGCCGGAAGGCCCTTCGAAAGGCTCGTCCACAGCCGACACAGGGTGTCGGCATAGAGGTTTCCGCCGGCCGCTGGAAAATGACCGCTCTGGGTCTGGTCGCTGGCCGACGAAACGAATTCAAAGAGGTGGCGCGCGTCATCCGAGAGTCGACCGCGCTGGTCGGCTACACGAACGTAATCGTTGAGGATGTCGAGAAATTTGGTTCCAGTGCCGGCTGCACCGGTAGGATCGAGAATAAAGAGAGGAAGACCATGCTTGTCGAGCGCCCCGCGCAACTGCGGAGCGTCGCGATGCACGTGAGAAGCCGTCACACCCTTCAAGATGAAGATTTGTCCGGCAGATTCGGGGCGCGCGAGGTTATCTGCGATAGCCTCGGCATCCCATCGGCCGACTTCGTTCGGTTGGCGTCTTGGCCCTTCCGACATGAGCGCTCCTCTCGGCTCAAGCCCGGTTTGTCAGCATCCCATCATTCCCAGGCGCTTGTGCCGCTACACAATGAGCAAGATCAGCGTGCAAAATCTTAAGCACTCGATCTTGCGTGTCGAGGGACTACCCAGTGAACTGCCCTCGTGCGGACTATTCGCGCCTATAAGGCAATGAAGTATACAGATTTCGCTGTAGAACACAATGCGCGTTCAGCACAATGTCCTACATGTGGGTGAATGTGCACGCGTTCTTACCTCTCACGACTCCTCTTCGAGTACTGGAGTCGTGTCTTTATCCCATGTATAGTGCAGATGGATGGGTCCGAATTTGACGCCGCACCACGCGGCTCTTTAGTGTATGAGGTTTATGAAGATGGAACGACAAAGTCTGATTTTTCTCGCCGTACTCGTCATTTTTTCGCTGGCGTGCGGCATCATCGATGACGACGACACCAACGTCAGCTACGAGGAAGAAGTCCAGCAGTCCTTTACGGTCGACGCCAATCAACTGTGTCCGGAGAGAATAGACTGTCAGGCCAACCAGCAACCGTCCCCGTCGGACGAAGAGCTCCAGCCCATCGAGGTCACCAAAGATATCGACGTGGTCGCCGAGACGGGTAACCAAGAGCTGGCTGATTTTGCCGGTGCGTTTCGCTCCATTGAAATCACCGCCATCGACTACAAGGCCGAGAACAACGACCTGACTTTCGATCTGCCGCCGACGACGCTGTATGTCGGCCCGATGGGCGTGACGAGCAAAGAAGACGAGGGCGTAGTCGAGCTTGCCACCATTCCGGCAATTCCTGCCGGAGAGAATAAAACGGGCCAGGCTCAGGTTTCGGACTCCAGCCGGGCCGCCTCCAGTGAGTTGTTCAAAGACTTGAAGCTTTCGACGGTTGTGTTTGCGCAGCCAGTGGTTAAAAAGGACCAGCCGTTGCCGCCCTCGGGGAGCACGAAATTGACCTTGACGATTCACGTCAAGTTCACGGCGAACCCGCAGGACGCCCTTTAATCATACTTCGCCCCAGAGCCTCTTTGGAGATGATGCGACAAACACTGCCAACCCTCATCGCCGCAGCGCTGCTCACTGCGGCGTTTGCGCCGGCCTCGATGGCCCAGGATAAGGTCCAGAAGCCAACGAAGCCGGCGTCCACCAGCAGCGCCGAAATGGTCGTCGACTACAACGGCACGCTCCAAGACGAGAACGCCAAGCCAGTAAGCGGCGTCTTCCACTTGGAGTTCAAGCTTTACGACGGTCAGCACGCCAAACGTTCGTCCTGGAACGAACGCCACTTCGTGGCGGTCGTCGATGGCGTCTATACGGTGCCGCTGGGCAGCGCGAAGTCCCTCGAGCGCAGCCTGGTGCCCAAAGACGCGTGGATTGGCGTCGAACTTGTCGGTGAAGGTGAGTTGCTGCGCGACCGCTTCGCTTTGTCCGACGGCGGCTCGCAAGCCTCGAAAGGCGTCGACGACATCGCCATTTCCGACGAGACCCGCAAGCTGCTGGAGAGCGCTCAAACCAACAGCAAGATTGCGTTTGCTGACGTTGCCGAGCGCGCTGTGACCGCCGACAAGGCCGAGGTGGCGGTGCGCGCCCAGCAAATCGGCGATCTGAGCGCCGACGAGTTGGAGAAGAAAGCAGAGGTGGCACTGGAGCGCCTCGGCGAGCATATCGCTGACCCCGACGCGCATTCGGCGACCGGAGGCATTCGCCTCGACGGTGAACGCGCGGTTCAAAAGCGCGTCGGTGGCCCGGGCGGCGCGCCCTATCAGGTCAACTGCCCTCCCGGATATGTCGTCACCGGCATCAAGGGAGGCGCTGGCAAGCTCATCGACAGTGTCCAACTCATCTGCCAGAAGCTTCGATGATGATTCCCAACACGAACCTCTCTGCCAAATTGTGCGCTCTGGCGGCGCTATGGATGTTGGCCGCCGCCGGGTGCGACTCGAAGTCGCGCGGCGAGCGTCAAACTCCGTCCAGCGCCGACGAAGACAAAGTCGCGGCCGCTGCTGATGTCGCATCGGCCAAGACGAACGAGGCCGCCGCCAAGGCAAAGGCCGAGGCCCCCAAAGCCAGTGATCTGGCGCGCTATACTGCCGACATCCAGGGCTCCGGCGCCTTGACGGCCACCATCGAGACCACCCTGGGAGTCGTGAAGTGCGAGCTTTATGAAAAACAGGCTCCCGTGACAGTGGCCAATTTTGTAGGCCTCGCCACTGGAAAGAAGACGTGGGTCGATCCACAGACCGGGGAGCTTCGACAAAACGCGCCGTATTACGACGGCGTCGAGTTCCACCGGGTGATTCCGAACTTCCTCATTCAGGCCGGCGACCGAACCGCCACCGGTTCGAGCGGCCCCGGCTACACCCTCCCCGACGAGTTCCATCCCGAGTTGCGCCATGACGAGGCCGGAGTGCTCAGCATGGCGAACAAAGGGAAGCCCGACAGCGCCGGCAGTCAGTGGTTCATCACCGAGGCGCCGATCCCGCACCTCGACAATCGGCATTCGGTCTTTGGCCAGTGCGAAGACCTCGATGTGGTCAAAAAGATCGCGCGCGTACCCACGGGACCGCAGAACCGTCCCAAAGATCCCCCGAAAATTGAGAGCATTAGCTTTTCGCGCGAGCTCACCGAAGCGGCGACAAACTAGCCGGCCGGTGACGACGAAGGCGGCGAATGATCACGAGGACTCAAGCCTCGACGTCATCCTCTTCGCCACCGGCGTCCTCTTGGTTTCGACGCCGAAGTGACCAACGCCGACGCTGTGACTGCTCGTTGGTGTCCTCTTGCATCTCCTCGTCGTCTTCGAGGTCGTCCTCTTCCTCTTTGGATCGCGTGCGCTTGACCCGCATCTTGCCGCGCGCCGACGGCCGAAAAGCCTGATCGTTGGGGATGAAGCGCACCTCCATTTTGACCTCGAACGACAGGCTGGTCAGGATCTTGGCGAGTTCGCCGCCCAGATCCATATTTTCCAGAAAGAGACGAATCTCGCGCGACAAAATCCGCAGAAACTCGCGCTTGGTTGTATCGACCTGCCCGAGAATGAAGCTCACGGCTTCGCGTGGCAGCTTACGGTCGCTCAGCCGCGCACGAAACCCTTCGCCTCCTCCCTCGGCGCCTGGAGCTTCGCCCTCTTGCGAGGAGCGCTTGAGAATATCGGGCACCAAGCTTTCGAGGGACTTGAGCACGCGCGCCACCGATTCTGGATCGCGCGGAATGCTCCATCCTTCGGCCTCGAATTCCGCCTCGTCGAACAGATGCTCGTCTTCGAACCTCTCGTCGAACGCGTCTTCGTACGAGTCCTCGAAGTCGTCTTCGTCCCGTTTTTTCTTCTTGTCGTCACTCACGGATGCCGCTCACTCGCTGAGGGTAGCCGTCGAACTCACTACCGGTAAATGTTTTGCACGACGATCGTCTCGGCACGCTTGGGGCCGACCGACACAAGCGTGATAGGCACCTCCAAGATGGTCTGCAGGCGACTCAGGAAGTGCTTGGCCTCGTGAGGAAGCTCGTCGCGAACGCGCACCCCGCTGATATCCTCGCTCCAACCGGCCACTTCCTCGTACACGGGCACGAGCGTCTCGAGGACCTGCGGGTCCATCGGCGGTTCGTCGTACTCGTTTCCGTCGGGGTCGGTGTAGCCGACACAGATTTTGACCGTGTCGATGCCCGAGAGCACATCGAGCTTGGTCACCGCCAGGCCGGTAAAGCCGTTGACGCGCGCGGCGTAGCGAAGCGCGGCCGCGTCGATCCAACCGCAACGGCGCGGCCGCCCGGTGGTGCTGCCGTATTCGTTGCCGGTGTCGCGCAGATGCTGGCCAATCTCGTCGTCGAGTTCGGTGGGAAACGGACCGGCGCCCACGCGCGTGCAATACGCCTTGGTGATCCCGGTCACCCCGTCGATCTGAGACGGGGCGATGCCGGCGCCCACGCACACCCCGCCACTGGTGGTGTGGCTCGAGGTCACGAACGGGTAGGTCCCCAGGCCAATGTCGAGCAGGGTTCCCTGCGCGCCTTCGAAAAGCACGTTTCGGCCCCGGGAGACCTGGTCGTAGACAAAGCGGTTAGCATCGCCGACGAACGGCTCGATTCGGCGGCCGTAGTTGAGCATCGACTCGACGAGCGCGTCGACCTCCAGGGCATCTTCCCCGTGCCACTCGAGCAGCACGTTCTTTTCGGCCAGGTTCGCCTCCAGCTTGGCGCGCAGCCGCTCCTCGTCGAGCAGGTCGCGCACAAACACCGAGCGGCGACCGACCTTGTCCTCGTAACACGGTCCGATGCCGCGTCCGGTCGTACCGATCTTGTCATCGCCCTTGGCCTTCTCGCGCAGGATGTCGAGCAAGCGGTGGTAGGGCATGATCACGCTGGCGTCTTCCGAAATAAGAAGCTGCTCGTCGCGCTCGAGAAACCCTCGCTCGCGCAGCGCGTCGATCTCCTGGAGGAGGACCTCCGGGTCGAGCACCACGCCTTGGCCGATCACGCAGGTCTTCGAGCCGTGCAAGATGCCGCTGGGGATCAGGTGGAGCACGGTCTTTTGAACCTCACCGTCGCGCTCGACCACGAGGGTATGGCCGGCGTTGTTTCCACCCTGGAAACGCACGACCACGTCGGCGAACTCGGTGTAGAGGTCGACGACCTTGCCCTTTCCTTCATCGCCCCACTGGGCGCCAATGACCACATTTGCTGCCATGAGATAGCTGCCGGTGTCAGAGTAAGTTATCGGCGTAGACGCCCTGGGCCGCGGCAACCGCCCGGCCCCGCTCGACATCCATGCCGAGCTCTTCGAGCGTCAGTTCCAATGCGCTGAGCGCATTGAGTATGTCGCTTCGGTCGAAAAAGCCAATATGACCGATGCGGAAAAGTCGAGGTTTGAGATGCGCCTGGCCGCCGGCGATGGTCGCCCCGTGCTTGTCGAGCATCGTACGCACCACATCGGGGCCAGAAAAGCCCTCCGGGACCAACACTGCAGACACGGAGTTGGCCGGCCGACTGGCCAGCAACTCGAGTCCGAGCGCCTGGACCCCGGCGCGGGTGGCGTCTGCATTGACCTGATGGCGCGCGACGAGCGCGTCGCGCCCCTCCTCGACCATCATCCGCAGCACCACCTGAGCGGCGATGATTTGGGTGATCCCGGGGGTAAAGGCGGTCTGGTCGTCGAGTTGTTTCTTCTTCTCGCGCGCCAGGTCGAAATAATAGCGCGGGTGATCGGAGTCGGCGGCGCGTTCCCATGCGCGTTCGCTGGCGGCTACAAAGCCGAGCCCGGGCGGAATGCCGAAGGCTTTTTGGGAGCCTGCCACCAAAATATCGATGCCCGAGGCATCCATCGGAACCCGGTGCACGCCCACGGCGGTAATGCCGTCGACGGCAAAGAGTGCATCGCTCTTGTCGTGGATGACTTCGGCGACCTCTTCGAACGGATGGAGCACCCCAGTCGACGTCTCACTGGCCGTCAGGGTGACCATGGCGCAGTCGGGGTGGGCGTCGAGCGCATCGGCGACTTGTTGGGGGTCGACCGCTTCTCCCCATTCGACGTCGAGATCGACCACGTTCATCCCGTAGGCGCGCCCAATCTCTCCCCATCGCTCACCGAACTTTCCGCCGCCGATGCAGATGATCGTGTCGGAGCGCTTGGTGAAGTTAATCATGGCCGCTTCGAACGTGCCTGTGCCGCTCGCGGTCACCGTCAAGACCGGCTGCTCGGTCTCGAAGAGCCAACCGAGGCGCTCGCGAACCTCTCCGAAGACGACGCGAAACTCTTGGCCGCGGTGGTGAATGAGGCTTTTGGCCATCGCCAGCCGGGCCTCTTCGGGGACCGGGGTGGGGCCAGGCGCCAGTAGGAACTGTCTGTCCATGGAGAGTCCTCGTCGACGAAGACGTGGGCCTGGGGTCGAACCCGCACAGAGATGCGCGCCTCGATGGCGAAGGTCCAAGCCCGTGAATTCACTGCATTGGGTACAACTGTGGCGTATCACTGTCAACGCGCAGGATTGACCACATACAGTCAGCGGCCCGTCAACTCGTTCACTGCATTTTCGAGGCCCGACAGGTTGGTGGTAAAGAACGGCTCGAAGAGCTCATCTCGAGTCGCCCGGCCCATCCGGATGCCAGTGTCTCGCACTGACAGCGTCACGTATTGCCCCGCCGGCAGGCCGATTTTGTCGGGCGGCTGCGTTGAAATCGAGCGCCACCCCTCCGGCCAATTCGCCGAGTACTTCCAGGCGCAGTGAGCGCTGCAGCTTCTTCTCGGTCGCCTTGTGGGCGCTGATATCGACCACCGTACAGAGCCAATCGCGTTCGTTCGACGAGCTCAATCCGCTGATCGGCAACCCTGTCATTTCTCCCCAAACGGTGTGTCCCTCCCTCGGCTCATTCTGTCTCTCACTTCGCTGCTTAGCCGTCATGCTTATCCCTGCCATCACTCGAACGCGATTCATCGGCTCGCGCGGCCTTCGCCAATAGTTGCTCGGCTGCCGAGGTCAACCGGCGAAGCGACACGGGCTTAGCCAAAAACACATAATCGACCTCGAGTTGGCCGCCGGTCTCTTCGAGTACGTCAGCTGTATAACCAGACACGAAGATGACCTTGACCTCCGGGAACTGGTCGAGACACTCACGAACCAACTCGACGCCGCTACCTCCGGGCATCACCACGTCGGTGATGACGAGATCGATATCGTCACCATGCTCCTTGATAAAATCACGCGCGGTCGCCACATCGCGCGCCTCGAGCACATTGTAGCCGCGCTGGGACAGAGCCTCGCAAAACGGAAGGCGCAAGTCCTCTTCATCTTCCACGAGCAGCACGGTCGCCGGCGATGACTCGATCGCAGGGGCCTCTTCAGGCTGGTCATTCTCCTCGGCTTCGGCGGGCCAGTCAGCGGCCGGCAAGTACACCGTGAACACAGCACCCTGCCCGGGTTCGCTATCGACGAAAATGCTGCCTTTGAGTTGCTCGACGATGGCGTGCACGATCGTAAGCCCCAGACCGCTGTGCCCCTGTCCGCGCCGTGTCGTAAAGAACGGCTCGAAGGCCCGCGAGTGAAGCTTCGGGTGCATCCCGGGCCCGGTGTCCGAAATCGTGAGCTCGAGCCAACAACGCGCCTCGAGGCCGCGTGGTGGCGGCTTGGCCTCGTCAGGCTCGAGTAATGCCGTTCGGATCAGAATCTCGAGCTCGTCGGCACCGGTGTCGACGGCATTTTGGACCAAATTGCCGATCAGTTGCTCGATCTGCTGTGGATCGGCTTCGACCGGTGGAAGGTCCGGTTGGAGGTCGAGTCGGAGCCGTTGTCCCGCTTGGAGTTTACCGCGCAGTTGAGGCTCGAAAGCCTCGATCATCGGGTTGAGTTGCACCGACACGCGGTGCGTGAGTGGCTCGTGGCTGATGGCCAGCATCTCGCGGGTCAGCTCGCTTCCATCGTCGACCGCCGCCGTGATGCGGTCCAAGCACTTTTCGACGGGAGCGGAAGGTTCGCCCAGATAGGCGCGAAGCAGCTCCGACTGCACCATCATGACGTTGAGCAAGTTGTTGATGTCGTGGGCGAGTCCCCCCGCAAAGCGACCGATGGCCCGCAACGTGCGCGAGCGCGCGACCTCCGGAGGCGTCTGCTGGTGGATGGCAATCGACGTGGCCACCGTGCGGTCATTGCTGGTGGTCAGCGGCTGACAGTGCACGCTTCGCATCACCGGATCGGCCACGCCCTCGAATTCGTAGCGTACAATCGACTCGCGTCCCTCGAGCGCTTCACCCAGCTGGTGGTCGAACGGCTCGCCCAGCTGTGCCAAGGGCCCGTCAGTCACGCTCTCACCGATGACCGGGCTTTGGCCGACGAGCTTCCAGGCCAGCCGTTCGGCAGCAGCATTGAGGTAGAGGACGCGCTTGCCCGGACCCACAACGAAAAACGGGTGCAGGATATGGTGGTAGTGCGCGTACCGATGCATCTGCTCGGCCGAAGGCATCTCCATGTTGGGCGGCTCGACACTTTGTTCGAGCACGCCGTAGACGACCTGGCTGGCGAGTCGCACGAACATCTCTTCGTCTTCGACCCGCATAATATAGCGCTCGAGCCCCTGGCGCAGGGCCTCGAGCAAAGCGGGCGCGTCATCCTGATCTCCGACCATCACCACCGGGGCGACCGGAAAGTGGCTGCGCACCTGCGACATGACGTTCATGCCGTGGGGCTCGACGTCGATCAAAATCACGTCCGGGGCCGGTCGTTCACTGAGAGCGCGTTCGAAGTCGTCCGGCTCACGAATATGGGACGATTTGACCTGAATCTCTTTTTCAAACGCGGGCCGAGAGAGAATGTCATCGGCCTCAGGGAGTTTACCCAACACGAGTACTTGCCAAACACGCTCGGCCACTACACCTCCGTCTGTGGGCGGAACAATCAGCGGTCCATGCTGCCCTCAGGAAAGCCAAGTGACAGGGGAGTCTCGAGCTGGACCCACATGCAGGACCTCTCTGATCAAGTAAGCAACTCGGGAGCGATTTCAACGGGTTCAGCCCCAAGGGAAGCAGTGCTTCAGCATGGGCGGTAGACGTTGGCTCCCGCGCGTTTGCAGATGCAACCAGCCAACTCGGCCTCCAGTAGCGCCGAGTTGAGCCTGGCGGCGGACCACTCGAGCTGGCGCTTGAGTTGATCGACGCCCACGCCCTCGCCTCCTGCGCCGGCCATCTCCCGAATTGCTTTGTAGAGAGCGAGCCCGTCCTCAGAGAGTGACGACGGTACAATGGCAGCTTGCTCGGAGGATTCCTCATCGGGGGACGCTCGAGTCTGTGCACCATTTGGACGTGATGGCTTTGTGGCAACTCTGAGGTTCAATTGCGCGCGCGCCGCGGGCACCTCCAAGACGTGCTCCAGGATGTCGGCGGCGTTGCGCACACACTGGGCGCCCTCGACAAGGAGTTCTAGACACCCCTTGACCAGTGGATCGTCGAGTTCGCCAGGCAGTGCACAGAGGGGGCGCTCGAGCTTCCGAGCCGCACGCGCGGTGATCATCGTGCCGCTCGAAACCTTCGCGCGTACCACCAGGGTAGCGTCGCCCAGCGCGGCAATGAGGTCGTTTCGTCGGTGAAAGTAAAACGGGCGCGGGCGAGTGCCCGGCGGATACTCGCTCACCAGCGCGCCCCGGCCGATGATGTTCGCGAAGACATCGGCGTTGCGCACTGGCGTGGGCCGATCGACGCCACCTGCCAGAACTGAAATAGTCGGCGCCTTGCCTTCCAGACAGCCACGGTGGGCTGCGGCATCGACGCCCAGCGCCCCACCGCTGATGACGACAACGCCAGCCTCGGCCAAATCCTTGGCAATCCGACGCGCCAGGCGTACCCCGCGCACCGTCGCCTTGCGGCTCCCCACAATGGCGACGGTCTTCATATACGCCAACCAGCGCAATGATCCGCGCACATAGAGTTGTTCGGGTGGGTTGTCGAGGTCGAGCAGGCGCGCCGGATACTCCGGTGCGCCTTTCTCGATGATGAAAATATCGTCCTGATGGGCCATCGCTTCGCTCCTGCCTGAGAAACCGGTTGCACACGCCTCCCTTCCAGAGGCCTCATTACGGTTTTCGGCAGAACGCAGCGATTCGTTGCGTAAAAAAACAAAAAACCCGCTCTCGCGGGTTTCTTGGAGGGATTAATCTGATTATTCTCTGTTCGCGACTGTCGCCCTATTCGGCGACCTTGGCGAGAATGACCGTGATATTATCGTCGCCGCCATGATCGTTGGCCATGTCGACGAGCTTTTTGCACAACACCTCGAGATCATCGCCTTCGGCGAGCATCTCTTCGAGGAGGCGATCGTTGACCATGTCGGTCAAGCCATCCGAGCAGAACAAAAAGATGTCACCCGGCTCGAGTTCTTCGTAATGAACGTCGACCTCGACCTCGTCGGTCAAGCCGCACGCACGCGTGATGACGTTCTTGTACGGGAAATACTCGATGTCCTCGGCGGCCAAAATCCCCATGCGCACGTACTCGTTGGCCAGCGAGTGATCTTCGGTACGTTGCTGGAGCTTGCCGTTACGCAGTCGGTAGGCGCGCGAGTCACCAATGTGGGCCAGGTAGACCCCTTCGTTGGTGAAGTACCCGGACACGATGGTCGTGCCCATGCCTCGGTACAGCTCGCTGTCGGAGGCCGCGGTGAAGACCGCCCGGTTGGCCGATTGCACCGCCTGCTGTAGGCGACGCTGGATCAAGTTGATGGTGTCTTCACCGTTGACGGTCTCGGACTCGTAATCGGTGTCCGACATCGTTTCGCGGTAATATTCGACGATCGCCTTGATGGCCATCGCACTGGCGACTTCACCGGATCGGTGGCCGCCCATGCCGTCAGCGACCACGCAGAGAGCCTCGTTGCCTTCAGAAAGGTAGAAGTCGTCTTCGTTGTGATCGCGGGCTTTTCCGACGTCGGTCATGCCGGCACAAATGAGCTTCATGTGCGCTTCCTGGATGGGCCCTTCAACAACAGAATCATATGCCATCGGAGTATACGCCGAGTTACGGACAACGTAAAGAATATCCTCGCGCGGCTACCGACGGCAACCGGGGCGAATGCATTCCCCTCTCGTGCAGCATCACAGGTTGTCGGTGTCGAAGTCAATACGCTCGGCCTCGAAGTCCGCCGAAATCGGCGACGCTTGCGACTGATTGAGGTCGGCGTTCTGCATGAAACCGTCGAATTTGCCTTCCTCGATGAAGTCGACGAAACCGTCGGAGGTCGTCTCGACGAGCACACCTTCGCCACCAATACGCATGCCCAGGTCGTACTCCAAGTTGCGCACGAGCATGTCGGCCAGGCTGAACACCGTGCTGGAGGCGTTTTGGCAGAATCCGGAGATCTGGTGATCGTAGATGCATCCATCCCAGACCGCCAAGTCGACGCACATCTCGCCGTCCGAGCCGGTGATCGAGGTGCCCAGCCCGTCGCAAATCCAGTACGAGAACGCTTCGCTCAACGAGCTGGCGTTTCCATCGGTGAGCTCGGGGATGATCACGTCGTTGAGGATATACATGATCAGTCGGCCGTAGCGCAGCGACAGCGGGTGCATGTCGATCTGCAGCTGATTGTAGGCGGCCACGCGTCCTGTCCACTCCGAACTCATGATGCCCAAATCGCCAAAATCACCGTCGGCGTCGGCCTGGATGTTGATCGCTCCGCAGTCGGGCGGCGAGTTCGCGTCGCAATCCCAACGCCAGTAGAGGGTGATGCCCAACCAGTTGTCGGTGCCACGGAACTCGTAGTTGGACGACATCTTGCCGATGGTCAACTCGCTGTGGACTTCCAAGTTGGCAACGACATTGCGTAGATCCTGGCCGGCGCGCATCAGCGGGGCCAGTGCGTCGTTGTTGTTGATCCAGTTGTTGACCATGTTAACGAAGTCATCCTCGAGGCCGGTCAGGCTCAGGAACTGGTCCATCGCGGTGCCGCCGAGCCCCAAGAATTGCTGGAGCAGGTTCATCACCTCGTCGTACAAGGTCTGACCGGGGTTCTCGAAGAAATCGAGAATCCGCATGATGGTCGATCCGACTGCGCCCGAATCCTCGAGGGCCTGAGAAAAGTCCCAGTGGCTCGTCACATCGTATCGGCCCACCGGGTTGAGCGGGATGAGCTGTAGGAGCAGTTCTTTGCGAGTGATCTCATCGGGGCGAATCTCGATGTCCTCGATGCACCCGGCGCCGGCAATCTGGCCGCGATCACCGCGACCGACGGCGGTCACCATGAAGCGCTCGCGCGTGCCGAGCTCTTCGAACTTGACCCTCTCGCTGATCGTTCCTGCCACGTAGGTGGAGAGATCGCCCTCTTCGCGCGGGGACAACGGGCGAAACTCCGAGCAGCTATAATCGCCATCTCGATACAACCGCAGGTCGATGTCGGCCAACTGCATGACCGACGCGCCCGTGTTGACCATGGTGATTTCGAGGTCGCCGGTCTCGAGCGGGCGAATATCGACCGTGAAGGTCACGCCGTTCGACGAGCCGTGGTCGGCTTTGACTTTGAGGGTTTGCGGCTGGGCGCCCAGGCGCAAATCGACCGAGGCGCCTCCGTCTTCAGAAGTCGCCGAGTTGAAGGCCGACAGCGTCGTGTCGGTCTGGTCGACCGGCTCGATGATCTCGAAGGCGATGTTCTGGTTGAACGCCGGCTCGCCGGTGGTCTTCTTGTAGAGGAAGACCTTCAATTCGACCGTCTCGGTCACGTTGCCGATAAGATCGGTCGCGCCCGCAGGAACCATGAAGTAGTCGTCACCGAGTTGCGGCGCTGTGCCGTCCTCGTCGGCTCGCGACTGGTCCACATTGGTATTTACCGCGCCATCGCCACATCCGAAGAGCGACACGCCGGACAGCGCGATGAGAAGTAAATACAGCGAGACGGTGCGAAATTTGGCAGCCATTTGGCCCTCGCCATTTTCTTAGCGATATCAATTGTTATTTGTAGACACGCGGCGAGAGTAGCAGCTTGCGGGGGGGAAATCAACTCAGCGGGCCTCTAGCGCCGGTTGGCATGTTCGATCAAGGCGACAAGAACGCAAAAGGCGCGACTTCCAAGAGGAAGCCGCGCCTGCGTTTTTTGTATCGGACGTGCCGATCTTAGCGCTGGAACCCGTCGCCTTCCGGAGCCAGCACGCTGATTCCGACGAAGGTGCCGATAGCCACCGCGCTCACGCCGACGATGGTGCCTACGGTCTTCCAGGTGCTGAACTGGCGTACTTCGCCGCCTTCGACCTGATCGAGCGATAGGAGAAGGTCGTACTCCGGAGAGACGATCTGCTGCTCACTCATCATGAAGTTGAACGGGGTGACGCGGAAAGTCTCGCCGTTCTTGGTCACCACGTTGACCGGGTTGGCGGTCGACACGGGGACGCGCTGACAGCCCGGGCGGCCGGTCTTCTCTTCGGTCTCGCGCGCGCCGGTGGCGTCGCTGGCCGTCGCAGCCTCGTCGCCCTCGGCCTGCGCCCACATCGAGCCGTCGAGCTCGAGCGACTTATAGGCCGTGCCCTCAGAGTCCTCGGAGCTCGACGCCGTCGCAGTGTCGGCGCAGTCGCCATAGACGACCACGACCTCTTTCTGCTCGACCTCACTCTCGAGCTTCTCGAGCTCGCCCTTGTCGATAAAATACGTGTTATAGCAAGCGACCTGGCTGAAGCTTGCGATCGCCAGAAGTGCAAAGAGCCGCTTATTTTTCAGGAACATCCGCGTACCTCAGTGTCGAACGGTGGCAACGTCTCCGAATCATTTTCGGGTACCGAGCGCCAGAATCGTAGGGCATCCGTGCGCGGCGCGCAAGGAAGTTTGTCGACAACGTGCCACGACGGCGGCGTCTGGGTGCCACATGAGGCCGTTCAATGGCTGCTCGTCCAAACTACGTGGCAGTCACGCCGCGGCTTGCCGCATCACCGAGTTGCGTTACACTGCTCCGGACGCATTCCCCGCTCGGTTTCCGAATGAGCATAATCATGCAGTGTTTCGAACTCCTGCGCACACGCTTGCTAAGACTGGCGGCGTTGCTCTGCCCTCTTCTTTTGCTGACGTCCTCCGCCGTCGCCGAGGAATCCTCGGGAGACGCCACGCGCGAGTACAGCCAATACTACACCGGTGCGTTCCACGAGTACTCGATGCGCGGCGGGCTGACCCTGCCGTCGAACACCGACTACAGTGGCTGGCACCTCGATATCGGCATGCGCCACTCCTTTCCGTTCCTGGTCGGGGATTTTCGCGTCGCCTATCAGTTCGATCGGCTCGACGCCGACACGGACGCCGATCTCGGTCAGCTCGAGCAACACGCGGTCGGCGGCTACCTCGCCATTCATCCCGGCTACCTGCTCCTCTTGGGGAGTGACTGGCTCGCCTACACCCTCTCTTCGGTGCACTTGGAACTCGGCGGCGGCGCGCAGATGGGCGTGCTCGAGAATTCCGCGACCGAGGACTTCGAGACCGGCTTTGGCCCGTTCGTCTCCATCGGCGGAGGCTTCGACGTCCCCTTGTCCGACCCGGACAACGGCGCTGCGCCGTGGCTCAACTTCATCTACCGCTGGCGCGTGGCCGACTTCGACGGCGAAGTCGAAACCTTCGATCTCGACACCCACCTCGTACAAGTCGGGCTGGGGTGGCGAATAAACGGGCTGCTTTTCTGAGTTGTGATGGGCGGCTTGTCTCGTGCGGCCTGCGCCGCACAACCTGCATCTTGCGAATCTCGTTAGACTTTCCGGAGAAATCTATGTCTCACCGTCGTTTGTCGCTCGCGTTTGCGCTCGCGGCTTCTTTGACTCTCAGCGCGAGCAGCGCGTCGGCTCAATTGCCGAACGCGTCGGTCTTGCCGCCGGCATTTTGTCCGTCGTCGGCGTGTGGTCAGGGAATGCAACTGTACGCGCTCGAGAAGTACGCCGAGGCGGCGAAGGCCTGGGAGAAGGCGCAAACGGCGCTGCCCAAAGACGAGTCGACCTGGCGCACGCGCGTCGACTTGTTGATCTTGTCGGCCAACGCGCACGAGATGGCCGCCGATTATACCCGCGCGGGCATGAGCTATCTGAAGGCGAGCCGGCTCGACGAGTCGCTTCGGCCCTACCTGCAGTTCAAGGCCGCCGAGACGCTGGTGCAGTCGCCCGAGCCCCCGAGGGACGCGCTCGAGCGGATTGTGGAGGCAAAGGTCCTCGAGCGCGGCTACCCGGGCTCGGAGTTCGTCGCCGCTCGCCTCGAGGCTTTCTTGAAGGATGGCATGCTGTCGGCAAAGCGCGCCGAAGCGGCTTTGACCAGCGAGGAGCGCGAGGCGACCTGTCAGTGGCTGTCGGCCATGCTCGTCGACGAGACCAAGCCGAAGGGTGGCAAGCGCAACAAACCGGGCGCCGAGTGGGCCAAACTCGCCGATTTGACCTACGGCAACTGCCTTCCGGAGCAACTGCACGCCGACTTCGAGAAAACGCCCGTCAAACCGTCCGATTCGATGCAACTCGAGCGCGCCGAGCGTTGGTACGGCGCGGTTCGCTTTCCCGAGGCGTTCGACGAGCTCGAAAAGGTCGACCTGAAGAAGCTCGACAAGACCGAGCAATGCCGCACACACTTTCGCCGTGGACGCACGCTCTACCGGCTGCGCAAGCGCACAAAGTCGATTCAGGCCTACGAGAAGGTCATCGACAAATGCAAGACCGAGGCAAACGTCGACGAGCGTGTCAGCGCCCTGTACGCCGTGGGCAAAATGCTCTTCTGGCGCGACAAATTCGACACCTCCAAAGCGCGTTTCGAGACCCTCCTGAAGGACTACCCGAAGCGAAGCCACGCCGACGACGCCCTGCTCTACTTGGCGCGTATCGCCCGTGAGCAGAAGAAGCCCAAACAAGAAGAGAAAATCGTCGAGCGCGCTCTTCGCGAGTATCCCGACGGCGACATGGCCCACGAGATCGTGTGGGAGTACCTCGAGGGCTCGTACCGCGCCGGCAAGCACAAGGAGTTTCTGGCCAAGCTCGACCGCCTCAAGATGCCCGAGTTCGACGCCCAGTACTTCAGCCAGGGCCGCCTCGAGTATTTCTCGGGCCAAGCCTGGAAAGCGCTCGGACGCGAGAAGAACGCCGCTGAGGCGTGGCAAGAGGCATGGTCAAAGTATCCCTTTAGCTTTTACGGCTACGTCGCTCGCCAGCGCCTCCTCGAAGAAGGCAAGACGCCGGCGTCACTCGACGACGGCGTTCAGATGCAGGTCGCCGATTGGTTCCTCGACACCAAGTGGCAAACTTCGGGCGCGGAGCGCCTCGTGCAACTCGGCCGCTACGGCATGGCAGCCGAGGTCGAGCGCGCCCGTCTGAACAACGGTGAGCGCAGCGACGCCGACCGCTGGCGGCTGGCGTACCTGGAACACCTGGCGGGGCGTTATCCCGTGAGCCACAACATCGCGCGGCGCGGCGTACGCGGCCGCCCCTGGGCACATCCAGAGGCTGGGCGTCACGTACGCTGGACGATCGCGTGGCCCAACCCGTTCGCCACCGACATTCGACGAGCCGTCGTCGCCGAAGCCCGCCAAGCGACGGACAAAGAGACGGTCGACCCGGCGCTTCCGGCCGCGATCATGCGCGAGGAGTCGAGTTTTATCGAGGATATCGAGTCTTGGGCGGGCGCGCTCGGATTGATGCAACTCATGCCCGCGACGGCCAAGGGCCACGACGACGACATCGAAGGCGTAGCGACGCCCGCCAAGCTCAAGACGTCGCTCGTCAACATTCGCGTGGGTGTCGATCACCTGTACTACCTGGCGCGGCGCTTCGACAGCCACCCTGTGCTGATGACCGCGGCCTACAACGCGGGCGGCGGCGCCGTGTCGAAGTGGCTGCGTCGCAACAAGGCCAAGGATATCGCCATTTTCGTCGAGGACATCCCCTACGACCAGACGCGCAACTACACCAAGCGGGTCATCGGCAGCTACGGGGCGTACCAGTGGCTCAACGGGATCCGCACTCTCGACCCGACGGTCGTGCGCGATCCGTAACACGGGCTTTCTCGAACCCGGCGCGCCTAGTGCTGGATGAGGCTCGTTAACGTCTCGGCGCTCACCGGCTTGACCACGTGATGGTCGAAGCCCTCCGCGATTGAACGCTGGCTGACAGCTTGGCCACTACGGCCCGAGACGGCCAGGAACCTCGTTTCGGCGAGGTTCTCTAGCTTCTTGAGCTCCTTGAGAACCGTATAACCGTCGAGGTCCGGCAGGCCCAGGTCGAGCAGCACGATATCCGGCTCGAAATCGGGCGCTGCTTCGAGCGCCGACTTGCCGTCCAAGCGCACGCAGACCTGATGGCCGCGCATCTTCAGAAGCATCGCCAGCGCTTCACCAAGATCTTTACTGTCGTCCACCAGCAGAATTCGCTTGCCGGTGTCGCTCGTCTGGCCGCCCTTCTCCTGAACCATCACTTCAGGTTCGACGAGCGGCTGCGCGCACGATTGTTCGTCCGAGCTCGTCTCGTCCGAGATATGCTCGGCGAGCAATTCGACCAGACAGGGGCCGTCGATAGGCTTTCGCACGTAGCCGTTACAGCCCGCTTCCAAGCATTTCTTGCGGTCGCCGCGCATTGCATTCGCCGTGAGCGCCACGATCGTCCCCTCGTAGCCCTCCTGGCGGAGCCGTCGGCTCGCCTCGTAGCCGTCCATGACCGGCATTTGCATGTCCATGACCACGGCATCGAAGGGGTTGCCCGCCTTCTCGGCCTGAGCGACACACGTGATCGCCTCCTTGCCGTTGGCACAGGTGCGCACGACGCCGCCGGCCCGCTCGATGAAATAGCGCGCCAAGAAGCGAATCTCGTGGCGATCGTCGACCACCAACACCCGGCACTCGAGCTTGGGCAGCGGACGGGCCGACTGCGGCTCGGGCATCGTAATGCCTTTTCGCGGCGTCACCATCGCGACGTTTTCGAGCGAGCCGGTCGGCATGATCACCGTAAACGTACTCCCCTCCCCCAGCGTGCTGTCGACTTCGAGGCGGCCGCCCAGCCGCTCGACGAGACGCCGGCAAATCGTCAGGCCGAGCCCGGTGCCGCCGAACTCGCGCGTGACCGAAGTGTCGGCTTGAGCGAATGGCTCGAAGAGCCGGCGCTGATGGGTCTCGCTGATGCCGATGCCGGTGTCGATCACTCGGAAGCGAATCTGCGACTGCGCTTCATCGATGAAGTCGACCTTCAAGACCACGTGGCCGTCGTCGGTGAACTTGATCGCGTTGCCCACGAGGTTGACCAGCACCTGGCGAAGCCGAGTCGGGTCGGTCTCGATGGTCTCGGGCAAATCGCCGTCGTACTCGACTACCAGCGGAATCTGCTTCTCCTGAGCGCGCACGTGCATCAGCGACGACACCTCGGCGACCAACTCGTCGGGGGCCGCGCGTGTCGTATCGATCTCGAGCTTACCGGCTTCGATCTTCGACAAGTCGAGGATGTCGTTGATGATCTCGAGCAGGAAATTGCCGTTGCGTTTGATCGTCTCCACGCAATGGCGATTGTCGGGATCGTCGAGATGGCTCAGCAACACGTCGGCATACCCCAAGATCGCCGTCATCGGCGTGCGAATCTCGTGGCTCATATTCGCCAAGAACTCGCTCTTCGAGCGGTTCGCCGCGTCGGCCTCTTGCTTGGCACGCTCGAGCGCTTCGAGCTCTCGGTCGCGCACACCTTCGGGCAAGGACGTCCCCCCATATAGCTGGAGGGCCTCACGCAACCGGGCATTCTCGGCTTCGAGCTCGCTCAGGCGCGTGTGCAAATCGTTGTTATGATTGATGGTCATTGCGACTCCTGGGACATACCACGTGCAGTCTTCGAACGTGTGCACCGGAGTCGTAATTTCCAATGAGACTACAAATACTTAGAAATACTAAACCTCAGTAGAACTGACCGCCGCCGAGGCTGATGGGGTTGGTAATGTCGCCGTAGAGGGGCAACGCGTAGTCGATGCGGGCGATAAAGCCCTGGATCTTGGGCACGATAAAGCGCAACCCGATGCCGGTGCTCGCCCCCGTGAGCTTGGCGAGATTCGAGAACTCCGTCGAGATACCCGAGGCGTCGGCGAAGACCACGTGTTGGAGCACGACCCAGCGCGTATCGAGCGACGGGATTCGATACTCGAGGTTGGCGAGCCAGTAATGCTCCCCGGCAAACCGGTCGTTGGCGAACCCGCGCACGGTGTCGAGGCCGCCCAGAAAGAACCGGTGCTGGATGGCGTCGATATCGCCGGTGCCGGCGGCCAGGCGCGCGGCGAGGTTCGAGTTGAGCGGCAGCGTCTCGAAGTGGCTCACGCCGGCCAATAGCTTGGTGTAGGTGTGTGTCGAGCCCAGATTCTCGTTGGCGTGCGACAGGCTCACGCTGAACTGCGTGCCGTCGAGCAGGTAGTTGTCTTGGTCGATACGCCCCAACATGGCGCTCAGGCTCATGATGGTCGCGTGGCTCTCGGGCGGAAGCCCCCGCTCACGCTGGAGTTCTTCGATGGTCGGCGACAACCGGTTGTACGAGAAGTCGTCGTTGACGTAGCGCAGCGATAGCTGAGTGCGAAACCACCAGAGCCACTCCTTCCGTAGATACGTGCCGACGGTGAACCGATTGAGCAAAAAGCCGCCGTCGACCTCACCGTCTGCGTCGTAGAGTGTGTATCCTCGGTTTTGCGTGCCTACGTCGATCCCTCCGCGCAGACGCTGCCCGAACATTCGCGGGTGATACAGCCAGCCGTAAAACGAGTTCGCCTCGCCCAACCGCTCGTATTGGCCTCCCACGCCGATATAGTGCCCCAACAGGTTGTCGTCGAAGGCGCCGACGATGAGGCGGTAAGTGCCGCCCCCTCGGTTGAAGCTAAAGATTGGAAGCGTCGTCCACTTCTCGTCGACCGAGATCTGTAGCGCCGCCGCGCGGACGCCCTCGGGCAAGACCTTCGTGGTCTGCACATCGACCAACTCGTAGCGGACTTTGCGAAAGAGCCCGGTGTTGCGAACGCGCTGGACGCTCTCTTCGATCGAGTCGACGCTCGCCGTCTCACCCTCCTCGACGATCAACTCTCGACGCACGACGTACGGCTCGGTGCGCTCGAGCCCTTCGATAGTGACGGTGTCGACGAAGATATGCCCGGGCTTCTCGGCGCCCTCCTCTCCATCTCCGGCGGCCGTACCGGTTCTGGGGGACAGAAGGCACACCAGCGCGGCCAAGAGTGCGGCCGCAGTGCCCAGCATGCGTCTAGTCGTCACGAAATCGCTCGAGCTCGTATTGTGAGACTTTGCGGATGAGATTGCGTCGGCTTACTCCAAGGTTACGCGCGGTCTGGCTCTTGTTCCACCCGGTTTCGCGAAGCCCCTGCAAGATCATGGTCCGCTCGAGCTGCTCGATGGCGTCGGGAAGCTCCATATCCTCGTAGAGCGGAAAGTCGGGCTCCTCACCCTGCGGGTTGATGCGCTGCGAGAGCATCATGGCGTCGATGACCTCGTCGTCGCCCGACATGATCACCAGCCGCTCGATTTCGTTTTCGAGCTCGCGCACGTTGCCCGGCCACTCGTGAGACTGGAGCAAAGACAGACACTCCTCGCTCAGCCGCTTGAGGGGGCGGTTGTGGCGCTTGGCCGCCGCCGACAAGAAGTGGTTGGCCAGCACCTCGATGTCGGCGCGGCGTCGGCGAAGCGGCGGCGACATCAGGTTGATGACGTTGATGCGAAAGAAGAGGTCCTTGCGGAATTGACCTTGCCGCACGAGCGCCTGCAGGTCCTGGTTGGTTGCGCACAGAACGCGCACATCGACCTTTCGGACCGTGTTACCGCCCACGGGCATGTAGGTTCCCTCCTGCAAAAAGCGCAGCAGCTTGACCTGCAGATGCAGGTCCATGTCGCCGATCTCGTCGAGGAACAAGGTGCCGCCGTCTGCTTCCTGGAGCAGCCCGATCCGGTCGCGGTGCGCCCCCGAGAACGCTCCTTTGCGGTGGCCGAAGAGCTCGCTGGCGATGAGGTCGCCGGGGATGGCGGCGCAGTTCAACGCCACGAACGGCGCGTCCTTGCGATGGCTCTCGAGGTGCAGCGCCCGCGCGATCAACTCTTTGCCGGTGCCGTTCTCCCCCTGAATGAGCACGGTGGAGTTGCTCCCGGCGATGATACGAATCGTCTCGAACAGGTCGAGCACCTGCCGGCTCGTGCCGACCATGCCGTGAAAACTCTCGCCCGGGGTGTTGATGGCGACATCGTCGTCGGGCTCGTCGGCGCTCAGAAGCCGCCCGACTTCCTCGACGATGCTTTTACCGACTGTGCGCATAAACGAGCGATCTTTGCGATCGAGGCGCGGGATGGCGTCGATCGCCTCTTCGGACTCGTCACCGTCGTCTGCGAAAAACTCGGCGGTTTCGAGCGTCTCCCGAATCTCGCCGAGCGCTCGGTGCGCGAGCTCCGAGCGCACGTAGCCGGAGACGTACAAACAACACTGGTCGGCGCCCTCGTAGGCGTCGAGCCGAAAGAGCATCGACGAAAACCCGGCGTGACAGCTCGCCTCGACGGGGTCCTCGTCTTCCTCGGCGGTCGCCCAACGTCGAAGCGACTGCGCGCAAGTGCGCTGCCCCTCGCTCTGGTTCGACAGCGCGGACGTCGCCGCGAGTTTGGTGCAGGCGGGCTTGTGCAGCGGAACGTGCTCACCTCCGATGGGGTGATGGGCTCCATCGGCGTCGACGAAGCCCACCCACACGCCGAATTGTTCGCGCAAAAGCGAGCCCAGGCGGCTGATGGCGGGCTGGAGGGTCAATTTGTTCCAGTCAATCATGTTCGAGCGTCACTTCAAGAAGCGTCGAATCGCCTTTTTGTGCTCGGCGAACGTCTTGGAGAAGTAGTGACGCATCGTACCATCACGACGGGCCACAAAGAAAAGGTACCCCTTGGCGTCCTCCTCGTCGCTCGGGTCGAGCGCTGCCTGTAGGCTCCCCCTTCCAGGGTTGGCGATCGGCCCGGGCGGCAGCCCGTCGATGACATAAGTCGAGTATCGGTTGAGCTTATCCTTGCAATACTTCGGCCTGGGCACCTTGTCGTAGGTCTCCTCGCCGTACACGCACGTCGGGTCGGTCTGCAGGCGCATGTCGCGGTCGAGCCGGTTGAGGAACACGCGCGCGATCAGGTCCCGCTCGCCGTCGGCCGACGTCTCGCGCTCGACGAGGCTGGCCAGCGTGACGAAATCGTGGCGATCGAACTCGTACTTCTCGGCGAGCGCCTTTTTGCGCTCGGCGTGCTGCTTTTCGAGCGCCATCCAGATCACCTTCCACCGCCCGTGCATCCGCTCGACGATTTTGGCAGCCGAGGTCCCTTTGCGGAAGCGGTAGGTGTCCGGAAACAGGTAGCCTTCGAAGCTGTCGGCGTCGATGCCGGCCTTTTGCAGCGCTTGCTTGTCGCGAGCCGCTCGCAAAAATTCGTCACGCGACGCCAACCCCAGGCGTTCGACGCGGTCAGCCATATGGAAGATCGTCAGCCCCTCGGGAAAGGTGACCACCGTCTCGTCGACCTTGCCTCCCTCACGAAGCTTGGAGGCCAACTCCGGCAGGCCCAGGGGCCCGCTGAGCTCGTAGGTACCGGCTTTGACCGCCGGCGGAAGGTGACGCCGGCGCGCCCAATACTCGAAGTAGGTCGAGCGACGAACCAGATCGGCGCGCTCCAAAATCGAGACGACCTGCGGCCAAGCAGTGTTCTTCGGGATGACCAAGGTGACGCTCTCGCCCTCTTCGAGCACCGGCGAGCGCACGTAGCTGCGATAGTGCAGATAGACCGCGCCCAGGACCATCATGGCCACGGCCAGCGCCACCGCCGCCAGGCGCAGCGCCAGCTTTCCGAGGCTCTTCGAATCGTCCGAAGCAGGATTAGGCTTGTTACGTGCTGACATCGTCACTCACTGCGAATCGCTCAGGGAATCGAGGTAGCCCTGCAAAATATGGCTGGCCGCGATTTGATCGACGACCTTCTTGCGGCGTCGACGCGAGACGTCGGCGCCGATCAAAAACGTCTCGGCCGCCGTGGTCGTCAATCGCTCGTCCCACGGGACGATTTCGGGCGACGCGTCGGTTTGTTCGAGGGCGGCCTCGAGGCGCTCGATGAATTTCTCCACGCGGCGCACAGCCCTGCCCTCGGCGCCTTCGAGCGTCAGTGGCCAGCCGACGACCACCGTGTGGCACTCCGACTCCTCGATCAGCGCGGCGATTTGCTCGGCCGCGGCGTGGCGCCGCCCGACGTCGACCGTCTCGTGCGGCATGGCGATTTTGCCGCTACGATCGGATTTTGCCACACCGATACGCTTGGTGCCGACATCTAAGCCTATGTAAGGACTCGCAGGGGCCATGGCTCTGGCTTCTCTGGTCTAGCTTGTGTGGGCCCGAGAAAAGTGCGAAGCACGAGTGGACCAACAACTAAGTTTCTCGGCCCTTCGCCGGTTCTGAGCGGCGATCTCTTCGGCGAATTATCCGAAGAATTTAGTTGTCGGTCCACTGGTACGGGCATTCTCAGATTGTTGACCTTTCTTCTTCGACGGGCACGTGATGTACGCCTGGCTCGCAGACCGCATCATCGAGTACCGCCACTGGATCCTCGCCGTCATGGCGGGGCTGGCGGCGCTCTTCGCCACCACCGTTCCCGAGCTGGGCTTCGACTTTACGCCCCAGCAGATGTTCCAGTCGACCTCGTCGGCCAACGAATATCGCGAACAATTCGCCGAGCGCTTCGGGCGTGAGGACAACCTCGTCACCATCGCCGTCGACGGAGAAGACGTCTTCCGTCCCGACGTGCTCGAGACGATGCGCGACCTGACCGTCGACCTTCGACGTGTCGACTCTATCAAAAACGCCGAATCTATCGCCACCTTCGAGATTCCGAGGGCCGGCGAGTCCGCGGGAACGATGACGATCGAGCCGATCTTGTCCCAAACAACGGGATCGCCTGGCGAGATTCGTCCCGAGGAAGCCAAAAACCTTCAACAGCTCGCGCTCTCCGAGCCGCTCGTCCGTGGCCGGTTGGTCAGTAACGAGGGCGACATGGCGCTGGTGGTCGCCTGGATTCGCGACGACCTGCAGGACGCCGGCGAACTCGCCGAGGCCGTCGAAGACATCGAAACCGAGCTCGAAGCCCATCCGCTGCCCGACGGCTACGAGTACCTGACCAGCGGCGTGCCCACGCTGCGCGCCGAGATCGTCGACCAATTGCGCACCGAGCAGCTCACCTTCTTGCCGCTCACGGGCGTCATCTACCTCTTTATCTTGATCTGGCTCTTCCGGCGTGTCTCGGGGGTCGCCTTGCCCCTGCTCACCGTCCTCCTCGCCGTCCTCGCCACCGTCGCCCTGATGGTGTGGACCGGCTCGCCCATCAACATCGTCAACAACGTGCTGCCGAGCCTCATCTTCGTCATCGGGATCAGCGATAGCATCCATATGCTGACGCGCGACGCCGAGGAGATCGAGGCGGGCGAAAGCCGCATCGCCGCGGTCAAATCGACGATCCGCCACACCGGCCTCGCCTGCCTGCTCACAAGCTGCACCACCTCCGTCGGCTTCGTCAGCCTCTTGGCCGCCGACTCCGACATTCTGCAGAATTTCGGCTGGCAAGCCGCCGCCGGCGTCATGTTCGCCTATGCCGCGACGCTCCTCTTTTTGCCGGCGGCGCTGTCGTATCTGAAGCCGGTCAAACGCAAAAAGGTCGACGAGAGCGACAAACTCCACGGCGGCGCCCTGCTCGAGCGCTTCCTGGTCAGCTCCGGCGAGCACTTGTTGCGCCACGCCAAGGCCGTGGTCGTGTTGGGGCTGCTGGTCACCACCGGCTTCGCCGCCCTCGCCTATAAGGTCGAGATCGACACCACGCTGCTCGAGGTCTTCCACGAGGAGCACCCGAGCTACAGGACGAGCGAGCTCATCGAAGACAACCTGGGCGGCTACCTTCCCGTCGAAGTGAGCCTCGAGGCGCAGGCCAAGGATCGCTTCAAGGATCCGGAAGTCTACGCCAAGATGGCCGAATTTCAGGACTTCGCCCGCCAGCAGCCCGAAGTCTTGTCGACCCAGAGCATCGTCGACTTCCACCAGGCCGCCCGCGCAGCGCTCATCGGCGACCCGGCCGAGCGCGAGAAGATGCCTGACTCCCGCGCCCAGGTCGAGCAGCTGCACCTGCTCATCGCCGGCGCCCCCGACGAGCCCGCGGGGGTCAACAAGTTCGTCACCTCCGACTTCCGCAACGCCCGGGTCCTCGTGCGTGTCTCCGACGTGGGCGCCAAGGCCCAACTCGACCTCGCCAAGCGCCTCCAAGCCAAGCTCGACGCGCTCTTGAGCGACGTCGACGACGTCGACTACCGGCTCACCGGCGACGCCTACGTCGCCTCGGTCGCCCTCGACTCGTTCATCCGCGACCTCTTCTACAGCCTGCTCGTCGCCATCGTCATCATCTTCGGCATGATGACCATCGTGTTCCGCTCGATAAAGCTCGGCCTCATCAGCATGATCCCGAATACGATCCCGCTGGTGATGACCTTCGGCTACATGGGCCTGATGGGCATCAACCTGAACACCACCACGATCATCATCTTCGCCATCAGCCTCGGGCTCGCCGTCGACGATACGATCCACTTCCTGGCGCGCTTCCGCGAAGAGCTCGACCGCCGCGACAATATCCGCGACACGATCCTGTACACCTACTACGGCGCCGGACGTGCCATCCTGCTGACGAGCGTCTTGCTGGTGATTGGTCTGTCGGTGGTGCTGATCAGCGACTTCGTGCCGACTCGGCAATTCGGGATTCTCACGTCGATTACGATTGGCGGGGCGGTCTTCGGCGACCTGATTCTGCTGCCGAGTCTGCTGTACTTGCTTTACGGGGGGAAGGAGGAGGAGTGACGGAGGTGGGTTGTTGAGGCGGCCCCTCCGGCGGAGCGGAGAAGCAGCGTTTTGGGTCCGCGTCGGGAGCACTGCTTGGGTCCGCGTCGGCAACACTGCGCGATCGCGAAGGGGCTCCTCCCCGCGGCATTCGCCGGGGGGAGGTGCCGAGCGCTAGCTGCCGCAGGCAGCGGCGCGCGAGGCGGAGGGGCCGCCTCAACAACCCAAAACTCCCACTCACCTCTTCGGCTCAATCCGCGTAATCCCGTGCATATACGGCACCAACACCTCCGGCACCTTCACGCTTCCATCTTCCCGCTGATAGTTCTCGAGAATCGGAATCAAAATGCGCGGGCTCGCCGCCAGCGTGTTGTTGAGCGTGTAGGCGTACTGAATATTACCGTCTTCGTCGCGGTAGCGGATGCCCGAGCGGCGAGCCTGGTAGTCGTAGAGGCTCGAGCACGAGTGGGTCTCCGAGTAGGCGTTGCGCGAGGGCATCCAGGTCTCGAGCTCGTGCTTGAGCACCTGACCCAGGCCGATCTCGCCCGAGCAGGCCGCCGCGACACGGTACGGCAGGTCGAGCGCCTGCATGAGCTTTTCGGAGTTCGACATGAGCATGTCGTGCACTTCGCGCGACTTCTCTTTGTCGGCCGGGATGATGGCGACCTGCTCGACCTTGGTGAATTGGTGGACGCGGTAGACGCCGCGGGTGTCGGCGCCGGCGCTGCCAGCCTCGCGGCGGAAGCAGGGGCTGTAGCCGGTGTAGAGCTTCGGCAGATCTTCCAGGTCGAGGATCTCGTCCTGGTGGATGCTCACCAGGTAGACCTCGCTGGTGCCCACCAGCCACTTGTCGTCGCGCTCGAGGTGGTAGGTGTCTTCGCGGCCGTACGGGAAGAAGCCCGTGCCGGTCATCGCGCCCTCGTTGACCATGACCGGGCCGAGCACCGGCTCGAAGCCCTGCTCGACCATGATGTCCATGGCCAGGCGCATCACCGCCATCTCGAGCAGCGCACCGGCGCCTTTGAGTAGATAGGCGCGCGAGCCGGCGAACTTGATGGCCCGCTCCTTGTCGATGATGTCGAGCAACTCGCCGAGTTCCTCGTGGTCACGCGGCTCGAAGTCGAACTCGGTCGGCTCGCCGTAGCTGCGCAGCTCGACGTTGTCCTCGTCGGTCTCGCCGACGGGCACTTCCGGCAGCGGCACGTTGGGGACCATCAGCAACAGCTTCTCGTAGTCCTCTTTGACCGCGTTGAGATCGTCGTCGAGGGTTTGGAGCTTCTCTTTGAGCTCCTTGCCCTCTTCGATGAGCTCCGGGCGCTCCTCGTTGGAGGCGCGCGGAATGGCCGAGGCGACCTCGTTTCGGCGCTGACGCACCGCCTCGTTCTCCTGGATGAGCTCGCGGCGCTTCTCGTCGAGCTCGAGCAATCGATCGACGTCGACGTCGAAGCCCTTGTTCTTGGCGCCCTCTTTGACGGCCTCGGCGTTGTCGCGAATGAAGTTGATGTCCAGCATCTGCAATGCTCCCGGTAGGTGATGAGTTATACACCACGCGTCTTAGCAATTGGTAAAACGAATGACAATTGAGTACATTGCCGGCGTTATGGAAAGTCGAAATTGCACAGCAACGAATCTGGTAACCATCCCACTCTTCGTCGGCCTCTTTGTCGCCCTCCTGCTCGGCACGAGCGCCTGCTTCGGCGACGAGGACCCGCCCGCGAGCAGCGACGTGGGTGTCGACGCGGACGCCACCGGGCTCGATAGCGGCGACGACACTGCGGATACCGACACCAAAAACGAGATCGGTGAGCCGTGCTTTGGCCCGCAGGACTGCGTCGAAGGCGCCTCGTGTATCGGCACCGGCCAAAACGATCAGTTCGTCTGCATGGAGAACTGCACCGAGGCCGGGCGCATCTGCGACGACGGCAGCGTGTGCACCTCGCGGCTCGCGTCGGCCGACCCCATCTGCTTCACCGCGGGCACCACCCCGCGCGGCGAGCGCTGCGACACCAACTTGGACTGCGAGCCCGGCACCCTCTGCTTCGGCTCGGACAACGAGTACTACTGCCTGCAGGCCTGTCACGAACTCGACCCGGGCGTCTGCCCCCAGGACACCTACTGCGACACCATCTCCGAGAGCGGAAAAGGGCTGTGTCGCACCCGCGTGGGCGCCGGCTGCACGAGCAGCGCCGACTGCACCGACACGCTCACCTGCTCCGAAGAGCTCGGCGACGCGTTCGCCGGGCTGCTCCCCGGCGGCTACTGCACCCAGAGCGAGTGCTCCGCCGACGCCGACTGCCCCGGCGACAGCGTGTGTCGTACGTTCCCCGACACGTCCACTGCCATTTGTGTGGCCACGTGCGCCACAGACGGCGATTGCCGCTTCAACGCGGATTATCGCTGCCTGCGCGATGGTTATTGTAATGAGGTGAGCAACCCGGAGGGCTGCGAGGCGTTTCGCGCCGGCGAAGACGTCTGCTTTCCGGTAGCGCTCATCGAAAACTTTTAAACGGTGATTTCACCACAGGGGCCACCGAGCACACGGCGAACAACTCGTTTTTGATTTCCCCCGTGTCCCCAGTGCCCTCCGTGGTGAACACTCTTTAATCGCAACCGCCTTGTACGCGTTGCGCGGCCGGGGCCGAGATGTTAGAGGACAGCCCAACGAGAAGGATGTCCCCTGCGTTCTCCCCCGGATTCAACGAGGTAATTGGCCATGAAGATCTTTATCGATAGCGCAAACGTCGACGAGATTCGCGAGGCGGCGAGTCTTGGCCTGGTGGACGGTGTGACCACCAACCCGAGCCTGGTTGCCAAGAGCGGCCGCGATTTCCGCGAAGTGATCGAAGAAATTTGCTCGCTGGTCGACGGCCCGGTCTCCGCCGAGGTCACCGGCCTGCAGGCTGACGAAATGGTCGCCGAGGGCATGGAGTATGCCGCTTGGGCCGACAACGTGATCATCAAGGTGCCGCTGACCCGTGAAGGCCTCAAGGCGTGCAAGCGTCTGAGCTCCGACGGCATCGGCGTCAACGTCACGCTGTGCTTCTCGGCCAACCAGGCGCTCCTGGCTGCCAAGGCCGGCGCGACCTACATCAGCCCGTTCATCGGCCGCCTCGACGATATCGGCCACGACGGCATGCAGCTCATCTCGGACATCGTCGAGATCTATAACCACTACCCGAACCTCGAGACCGAGGTTCTGGTCGCATCGGTGCGTCACCCGCGCCACGTGACCGAGGCTGCCAAGCTCGGCGCCGACGTCGCCACGATTCCTTTCCCCGTCCTCGACAAGATGCTCCTGCACCCCAAGACCGACTCGGGGCTGGAGAAGTTCCTGAAGGACTGGGAGAACGCTAAGTCGTAACTTATCGGCCCACGTCCAGGAGGCCCTGTGCTTGCCAAATTGCTGTTGCTCTTTACGATCATCCCGATCGTCGAACTGGCGATCCTTATCCCGCTCGGACAGTGGATGGGGTTGGTGCCCACCGTGGCCCTCGTGGTGGTGACCGGAGTGTTGGGCGCGGTGTTGGCCAAGCGACAGGGGCTCGCCGCCTGGAATCGCCTGCACGGCGATCTCGGCGAGGGGCGCCTGCCCGGCGACTCCCTCTTGGACGGGCTGGCGGTGCTCATCGCCGGCGCATTTCTGGTTACCCCCGGCGTGCTCACCGACATCGCCGGCATGGTGCTCCTGATTCCGCCGCTTCGAAAGCCGCTCAAGCATTACCTCAAGAAGCGTTTCAAACGCTCCTTGGAATCGGGCTCCGTGACTTATATCAACTTCGAGGGGCCGTTTGCGCAGAACCCGTTCGACCAAGCGTCTCCCTTCGACCAGTCGTCTGCCTACGACGACGGTGAGGTTATCGACGTGACCCCCGACGAGTCGGAGACG
Organism: Persicimonas caeni; assembly: GCF_006517175.1. Classification (NCBI taxonomy): domain Bacteria; class Deltaproteobacteria; order Bradymonadales; family Bradymonadaceae; genus Persicimonas; species Persicimonas caeni. The sequence goes on from NZ_CP041186.1 coordinate 7,929,218, forward strand.
CACGAGTCGGACCGACGACGAATGAATTGACTATTTTATTGGACCCCAAGACTGCCAAATGCTTGTAGACATCCACGGTAAATCCGCCCTCTCTCCCGACGTCAACCTCTCCCTCGAAGATGTCGTCGTGCAGGCCAAGTCCTGCGGCATCGGCGCCATCGCCTTCTGCGAGCGGCTGTCGACCAACCTCTGCGAAGACGCCATCGCCATCGGCCGAAGCCACGACATCACCATCTTTATCGGCGTGGAGATCCCCACCGACAAAGGTATTTTGTTGGGGTTCGTGCCCGAGATCGACGGGTTTTATCTGGGCGAAGAGTGGCGACGTCTGGCCGACGTGACCGCCCCGCCCGCCGAGGCGGTCCTCGACCTGTTCGACAGCCGAGGCGGCGCGGTCATCGCCGCGCGCCCCTACGACCTGGACATCCCCTTCAACATGGGCGACCACGTCTTCACCTTCGATAAATTGTCGGCGGTGGAGGTGTTCAACTCGCGCGTGGGCGAGATCCAGCAAGACTTCGCCATGGAGGCAGCTTCCTTTATGGAGGTCTCGTCGGTTGGCGGAAGCGACCCGACCGATTCGCTCGCCGCGGTGGGCAAATACGCGACCTTCTTCGAGGACGACCTGGCCACCCAGCGAGACTTCGTCGACGCGCTCAAGAACGCCGAGTACTGGGCGGTCAAGCTGGGCGAATAAGCCCGCCTCGGTGTCACCCCACTAGCTCTCCTGAATCTCCGCGATCGAAAAGATGGCGCTTCTCCCGCCGATATCCGTGCAGGAGAGCGCCGCTGCTTTGTTGGCGAACTCGATCATGTGGGCGAAGTCCCACTCGTGGAGCAGTCCGTAGGCGAGCGCGCCCAAGAAGATATCGCCTGCCCCGGTGGTGTCGACGACATCGACCGGGTGGGCTTCCTGGCGGATCATCTCCTGGGCGTCGGCGTCCATGCCGACCACGCCCTCATCTCCCATCGTCACAATCACGCGGCACGGCCCGCGGTCGAGCAGCGCTCGGCACAGGCTCTCGAGCCGGCCGACGCCGGCGAATTGGCTGGCAAAGCGCTCCGAGGCGACCAGACAGTCGGCGTTGGCCACCAACTCGGCGGCGTCGCGCTGGCTGCGGTTCGCCTCGAACATCACGGTGATGCCGCGCTTCTTCGCCTCGCGCATCAGCTCGAGCTGCGCGGCCTTCTGTTTGCCGTCGACGAGCAGCAGGTCGACGTCGTCGAGCACCGACACGTCGATCTCGTCGGGCTCGAGCCCCGAGACACTGCCGCGCGTGTAGACCGTCTGCTTGCGTCCGCTTCCGCTCTCGATGAGCACGAAGCGAAACTGGCTGATGGCGCCTTCCTCGTGAATCATGTCGCTGGTGTCGACGCCCTCGTCGGCCAGCGTCGACTCGATGAGCTTGCCGCGCGGGTCGTTGCCGACCTTGCCGATGAACTTGGTCTCCACGCCCCAACGCGCTAACGCGGCGATGGCGGTGGCCGCACATCCGCCGCCCTGGACGCTAAACTTCGACATTTCGGCTTTGAGGTTCGGCTCGGCGAACCGTTCGACGACCCCAAGGTGGTCGAGAGTACAACTTCCAACACTCAGTACACGCATCAGCATCGCTCCCGTTGGTCGACCGCGAGCCGCTCTCGCGCGGCTCACAGGGTCGAATCCGCAGTATCTTCTCGCGCAATGAGACTACAGGTTTGCGCCCCATCCACGCAAGCGCGGGCGAACTTTTCCGCCCTCTGGAATACACCTTCGCGCCACCTCAAAACTCTGAGAGTGCAGGCGCAAAGATTTCAGAATTTCGGCAACCCCTGCAGGTTCTCCGCGCACCCACCCCCGCCCGAAGCTCACGAAAGGCGTGTCGACAGATATTTACGGCGTCGGCATCGTTCTTGCTTCATATCCCAGTGCCAGATCACATATGACCTTTTGCGAAACGAAACTCACACACTGAAAGTGAGGGCAAGATGCACTGGATGAATACGAGAAAGACCGTCGTGCTAATCGCGGCCACCCTGATGGCATGGTCTCTGGGGGCATGCTCGCCGTCGGACGGCGACCCCGGCGCCGCGGAGCACAAGGACCGCTACGTCGGCCAGACCGACTTCGTGTCGGCCGACGGCCGCAACGGCGACCAGACCCAGGACAACACCGAGGGCGAAGACGACGGCAACTTCGACGGCGACACCGCCGCCCCCGGCGCCGACGAAGGCGGCGGGCGCACCGTCGAAGAAGGCGACATCTACCAGGTGATGGCCAGCCACGATTACGTGCTCAACCTGAACAGCTATCGCGGCCTGCAGATCATCGACTTTGGCGACCCGTCGAACCCCTCCATCATCGGCCGCGTGCGCGTCACCGGCCACCCGGTCGAGATGTACCAGGTCGGCGACCGCGTCTACGTGCTCATGAACAACTGGCGCGGCTACTACGGCACGCGTGACGACCTTCTGCCGACCCAATATCAGGGCGGCATGGTCATGGCCGTCGACGTGAGCGACCCGCAAAACCCCTCGGTCACCGGCCAGGCGCAGGTCCCCGGCAATATCCGCACCAGCCGATTGACCCGCGGCAACAACCAGGAAGCGCTCTTCGTGGTCGCCGACGACTACAACAACGGCTCGGAGACCTACGTCAAAAGCTTCACCGTCTCGACCCAGGGCCAGCTGACCGCCAAGAGCGAGCTTCGCTTCGGCGGCCACATCGGCGACATCCAGGCGACCCCCGAGCGGCTGATGGTCGCGCGCAACGACTACCAGAGCAGCACGGGCTACGAGACCCAGGTCTCGCTCATCGACATCAGCAACCCCACCGGCGAGATGGTCGAGGGCGACTCGGTGCAGGTCAAAGGCATCGTGCGCAACCAGTTCAACATGCATATCCAGGGCGACGTGATGCGCATCGTGTCGGCCGGCAGCTGGGCGGGCTCGGACACCAACCACCTCGAGACCTTCGACGTCTCCGACATCCAGAACATCACGCCCATCGACCACGACACCTTCGGCGACAACCAGGACCTGTTCGCCACCCTCTTCCTCGAAGACCGCGCCTTCTTCGTCACTTACTTCCGCCAAGACCCGTTCCACGCGTTCTCCATCGACGCCAACGGCCAGGCCGAAGAAAAATCCGAGTTCATCGTCTCGGGCTGGAACGACTACTTCCAGGCCGTCGCCAGCAATACGCGCCTTATCGGCATCGGCAAAAACGACGAGAACGGCAGCACGATGGCCGTCAGCCTGTACGACATCACCGACCTGACCAACCCGCACCCGCTCATCGAGCGCAAAGAGGTCGACCTCGACTGGAGCTGGTCGGAGGCGAACTGGGACCACCGCGCCTACTCGGTGCTCGAGAAGGGAACGCGGGTGACCGCGCCCACCGGCGAGACCGAGACCGGCCTGGTCCTGCTCCCCTTTAGCGGCTGGGACGACGACGAAGACCGCTACGTCTCGGCGGTCCAGATCTTCACCTTCTCGAACAACACGCTCACCCTGCGCGGCACGATGGACCACGGCTCGCGCGTTCGTCGAAGCTTCGTGGCCGACCGCGCGGCCCACACCACCGCCAACCTGTCGGAGCAGGAGCTCAGCCTCTTCAACACCTCCGACCCCGACTCGCCCCAGGAGCTTGGCCGCGTCGAACTCGCCCCCAATTACAACGGCTTCTGGATCTTCGGAAACCACGGCGTGCGCCGCCAGAGCAGCCGAAACTACTACTATTACTACAGCAACGACGCCGGCGAGACCGACACCCTCGAGGTCGTCGGCCTGGCGGGCGACCCGGACACCGCCCAGTCCTTGGCCGAGGTCGAAATCCCGAGCAACGCCCAGGTCTACAAGGTCGACGACCTGCTCGTGACCGCCACGCTGCACCAGATCGACAATGCGTCGAGCAACCAGCGCCGCTACGAGACCGAGATCAACGTGTGGGACTTCAGCACCCCGACCGCCCCGACCTTCCGCGGCTCCCTGACCACCGACCAGATCCAGAGCTCGTACTACCGTGACTACGGCTACGCCGAGGACTGCTACGACTGCGGCTACTGGTACGGAAGCGTCGACGGCCGCGTCGTCGACGACGGCCTGGTCTTCGTGAGCGCCGAAACCGAGCGCGAGCGCGTCGGCACGATGCACTACCGCTACATCCACCCCGACAACGACGACCGGTACAACGCGTGCTGGGACAACGGCGAGCGCCAGGCGTGCACCTACCTGGTCGGCGGCATCAGCTGCCGGCAGACCGAGCGCCTCGACGGCACCATGGAGCCGGAGGTCTGCGAGGGCACCATCCGCGAGTGCACCCGCGACGAGAACGGCCAGACCGACTGCGTCGACATCGACGCGTCGACCATCGAGACCGAGGAGCGCACCCACAGCTACGACCAGTACCGCTACTGGAGGCACTACGACCTGCAGGCCCTCGACCTTCGCAACCCCGCCCAGCCGACCCTGGGTGCCAGCGTCGAGATGCCCGACAGCGAGGACGACGTCAACTTGTTGGCGCGCGGCAACGACATCTATATCACCCACCGCGAGTCGACCCGCGTGCCCAACGACAACCGCCCCTACGTGCGCTACTTCTTCAAGAAGATCGACTTTAGCAGCCTGTCGAACCCGCAGGTGGCCGCGCCGGTCAACATCCCCGGCCAGCTCATCGAGGTCGACGGCGACACGATAATCACCCGCGACTCCCTGTGGGGCGAGAACATCGTCGAGACCTCCATCAACAAGCTCGTGGTCCACAACGGCCTGGCCTACCTGAAGGGCACCAAGCGCTACCGCGACCGCGAGGTCAACCAGGTCGCCCTCGACGGCGCCGGCCACGTGCTGGTCAGCCACCGCCTGGGCTGGCGCGTCGCCTACGACGAGCACGGCTCGAGCTACTACGAGGAAGCCGACCGCTCCAACTACCTGTCGGTGCTCGACATGCAGACCAACAGCCTGCCCGAGCTCGCCGACTTCGAGGTCGACCGCTGGGCGAACCTCCAAGACGCCCGCGCCGGCCGCGCCCTCTTCTCGATTCCGGGCGGCCTGCTCGTCGTCAACCTCAACAACCCCGCCGCCCCCTACGCCCAGGCCTACTTCCCCACCCGCGGCTGGCCGCGCGACATCACCGTCCACAACGGCGACGTCTACTTCGCCGGCGGCTACTACGGCATGTACAAGTTCGGCCTCAACGAGACGAACTTGAGCGCGCAATAAGCGCGCACGACATACCCGCCTAACACGAAAGGCGCCGGCCTCCTCGAGACCGGCGCCTTTCGTCCGTGATCGTCGTCGTGATCGTGATCGTGATCGTCGCCCCCGCCCGCACACCTCTTTGTCCACCTCGCATCACACATTTTCGCGCCGCACACGCCTTTGCTCGCCTCGCATCACACATTTTCGCGCCGCACACCTCTTTGTCCGCCTCGCATCACACATTTTCGCGCCGCACACGCCTTTGTCCGCCTCGCATCACACATTTTCGCGCCGCACACCTCTTTGTCCGCCTCGCATGCCCGTCGTAGATTCTGCACTCCCCTTTGTTCGCCGCGCACGAGCGTCGTAGATTCTGCACTCCCCTTTGTACGCCGCGCACCGGCGTTGTAGATTCTGCACTCCCCTTTGTACGCCGCGCACCGGCGTTGTAGATTCCGCGCGACCCGATGTCCGCCGCGCACCGGCTTCGTAGATTCTGCACTCCCCTTTGTACGCCGCGCACCGGCTTCGTAGATTCCGCGCGACCCCATGCGCCCCAAGTTTGCACATAGAACGCCGGCCATCTCACCCAAGAGACCCCGGCGGGTTCAACCTCATCCTTCGCCACATTCTTTCGTCCACGTTTAGCTCTTCTAGACGCAAGAGCGATGGAAGGCCTCCGACTCGATGTCTTCTGATGAGCGGAGCCGGAGGCGGAGCGACACCCGGCGGTGTTTGCCGGGTCTTTGTAGCCGGGTGTGACCGAAGGGAACGCCCGGAGCGCCAGAGACCCCTCTCCGCTACGCTACGAGGGGTGGCGCTTCGGCTTGCGCCTCCGCTTATCAAGACGACTTCAGATTTGTGGGGAAGGATGAGGGCCCTCTATTGAGGTAATTAGCATTGAAGGGCGGACGATTCGCGGCGTTTGCGCGAAACAACGCAGACAGGCAATAGCCACGTGGCTGATCTGCACGCCCACCGCCACACGCACACGCAACGTATCGTCCGCCCTTCAATCGTAATTCCACCTCAATAGCCGGCGTGAACCCACTGCAAGACGTTCAATCTACGCCGCCGCCGTCGAAATCCCCACCCGGGGATATTCGATGCCGTGCTCCCGAAACGCCCGCTTGACCCTTGCGGTCACATCCGTCTCGAAGGCCTTCTCGTAGCGCACGTCGATGACATACGCCTTGCACTGGATGATCGTCGAGAAGGCCATGCCGGTGACGTCGTCCTTCATGGTGATGGTGACCGGCTTGTTCAGGTAGACGTATTTGGAGGTGACGCACGCCTCGTAGATGATGCGGCGGGCCAGGTCGAAGTCCTCGTCCATCGAGATGTAGAACTTGATGACGATCATCATGTCGAGCGCGCCGGAGTTTCCGGAGGTGACCGCCTCGGTCAAGAACTTGTTGTTGGGGATGCTGACTTCGCTGTCGTCGAGGGTCTGGATGCGCACCGAGCGCAGCCCGATCTCGGTAACCTCGCCGTAGGTGTCGCCGAAGGTGACCCGGTCGCCGACCTGGAAGGGTTGGTCGACGAGGATGAGGATGCCGGCCATGACACTCGAGGCGGTGTCTTTGAGGGCAAAGCCAATGGTCACCGCCAGCGTGCCGCCCAGACCCAGGAGCGCGGTTTTGTCCTCCTCGGCGTCGAAGAAGGTCATCACGAGCATGTACAGCGCGATGGCGAAGATGGCCACGCGTGAGAAGCTCGCGACCTTCTTGAGCATCAGGCGGCGCTTGGCGTTGCCCTCGCCCATCTTCTCGAGGGTGGCCTGCAACACCCGGCTTGCGACCACCGCCGCGCCGATGATGGCCAGCGCCCAGATGATCTTTTCGAACTCGAACAGGTCGGCCTTCTGGGCCAGCTCGGCCACGGTCTCGGCGTCGGCCTGGGCGACGAGCGGGATGTGATGGAGGAGGTGGAGCATGATCAATCCCACAAGAAGTTGGAGGCGCTGAGCTTCTTGACGACCTGGCGGAAATACAGCGGGCTGAGGTAGGCGCGCCGGCCCGACGGGTCGAGCTCGACGATCTCGCGCTCTTCGAAGTAGTTGAGGGCCATCTCGCAAAAGGCGCGGTCCGAGTTGATGATCTCGGCGATCTCACCGGCGTCGAGCGCCCCGTGCTGGGCGATGGCGGCCAGGGCGAACAGGTAGTCGTCGCTCAACTGCTGGACCGGCTGCATCGACGGCTTGCGGAACAGGCTCACCTGCATGTCGCCGTCGGCGTTGGGCTTGACGCTTCGCTTCCAGAAGCGCAGCGCCACCATCGGGTTGCCGCCGCTGAACTCGTGCAGCAGGCGGAAGTAGCCGTTGGCCGTCTTGATGATCTCGTAGAAGTCGTGGTCGCCCTCTTCGTGAGCCACCACCAGGTCGGTGAAGCTGATATTGCGCCCGGCGAGCGCGTTTCGGCGCTGGACGAGGTCCTGGATCTCGCGCTCGTTCCAGGGGCGAAGCTCCAAGATCTGGCCGAAATAGTGTTTTCGGGGGCGCACCCGGTTGATGTAGTTCCAGGCGTATTTGTTGAACGTGAGCACCCAGTAGTGGATGTCGTCGGTCAGGTTGACGACCTCCAAGAAGGTGTCCAGGCCGGCGAAGCCGCCGATTTCGCGCACGAAGAAGTGGTGGCAGTCGTCGATGAGCAGCACGCGCGGCTCGAGCTCGCGAAGCGCTTCGACGAGCTCGACGCGCGACTCGGGGACCTCGTCGAGCTCGAAGAGGTCGGCCAGAAAGCCGAGCACGCCGTCGTCGACGACCTTCGAGGCGAGCGAGGTGTACTTGCGCGTCAGGTCGGGGAACTCCTTGGCGAAGGCGCGCGAGACGTCGTTGAGCAGGCTCGTCTTGCCCATGCCCTGCTCGGCGCTGATGGCGAGCGAGCCCTGCGGGCGCCCGTCGCGCAAAAAGGCGCGCGCGTCGGCGACCACGTACTCGAGCTGGTCCTGGCGGATGACCTTGTAGTTCTCGTCGTCGAGCGGGCGCTGCTCGAAATAGGCAGCGTAGTCGTCGGGCAGCGGCTCGCTCGTCGTGCTCGTGTCGACCTCTTCGCCGCTTCGCTCCTTTTGCTGCATCTCGATGCGCTTTCGGAACACGAAGTTGCTCACCCGCTTGCTCCACTCGGTGTCGCTGGCGTGGGTGCGGGCGAATTGGCCGATCTCGCGAAACGCCACGTAGATAAAGGCCACGGCGATGACGAGCACGCCGTAAAAGCGGTCCTTGTGGTTTTTGACGAACTCGACCGAGCGCGGCAACCGGTCTTCGGCCAGGCGCACGAACAGGGCGGCGATATCGTCCTTCCAGGTCGACAGGACCATGTAGACGACGATGGCCAGGCCCCACACGAAGAAGGTCTTGACCAGCCAACTGATGACCGAGTGGCCCACCAATTCGGTGACCGCGCGGGGCACGTAGTGCTCGAGCAGCCAGAAGACCAGAATGATGCGCACGCTGCGCACGAGCTTCTGGGCGCGGGTGATCTCGATGGTGATGACGTCGACCGCCGACAGGGACTGACGCCCGTCGCTGGCGCCAATCTGGACCAGGTCGGGCGCCGGAGAGCGGCCGGCCTGCTCGCGGTAGCGCCGGGGCAGCACCATGACCTTGACCAGCGTCATGACCACCCAGAACAAGAAGAAGGCGTCGACCGCCCAGCCCAAAAAGACCAGCTCGCCGAAGGCGTCGGCCACGTAGGCGACCAGCTTGTCGATGACCAGGTAGAGGACCACCGGGCGGATGATCGAGCGCAAGACCTCGGCGGCCTTGATGGTCACCCGCGCGTAGCGTTGGAAGAAGCGGCGTCGAAGCGCCCAGCCGGTCAGCTTGCGGATGAGCGGATCGGTGTAGTGCTGCGAGACGTAGATGACCCCGCCCAGGAGCAAAAACCAGCCGAGCAGCCCCAAGATCCAGCCCCACAGCTCCACCGAGGTCAGCCGGGTGGGAAGCTCGAGGGCCTGCTGCAGGCGCATTTCGGCGATATCGACGCTGCGCTCCAGCGCCTGAAGCACGCCAAACCAGGCGCTCTGCCAGTTCTCGTCGCTGAAGATGGAGTAGAACTTGTCGCGCTGCGCGTCGCTGATTCTGGGGAGCAGCCGCTCGATCGACTCGTTGTAGTAGTCGAGCTGCTCGCGATCGAGGGCGAGCTGCTTTTGGCGCGCCTGGGCGATGTCGCGGTAGGCCTCGAGCTTGCGCGCCTCGAGGTCGCGTTGGGCCTCGGCGAGCTTGACCTTCTGCTCGCCGACGACCGTCTGGCCGAGCTCGTCGAGCTCCTCGCGGGCCGTCTCGACCCGTTCTTTGGTCAGCTCGAGCGCCTCGTTGGCCGCGTCGAGCTTGTCCTGGGCGTTGTCGACCTGATTTCGGTGCAGCCGCAGCGAATCGCGCACCTCGCGGCGGTGCTCGAGCAGCTTGCGAAAGACCGGGTCGATAGCCTGCTGCGCGTACGACTGCGTCGGGAAACCGGGGAACGCAGAGATCTTCGCCTCGAACTCCTCGCGCGCCTTGGCGAACTCCTCGACGCGCTCGGCGCGGCGCTCGCTGGCCTCCTGGATCTGCTCGGTCTGGTGGCGGGCGACGTCGGCGATTTGCTCGAGCACCTCGCGGCGCTTGGAGATGAGGCGTCGCACCTGGGCGTCGCGCTCGCGAGCCTCGCGGGCCTTGGCGCGCTCGGCCTCGGCCAGCGCGGCCTTCTCGGCGGCGGCCGCCTCGTTGATGCGCACCTGCTGGCGCTGGGCCTGGTCGGCCACGAGTTTGGCTTCGCGGCGCAGGTTCTCGGCGCGCTCGGCCAACAGATCGATGAGCTTGCGGCGGCTCTCGATGGGCGCTCGAATCCCGGCGACCATCGCCTCGGTCATCCCCAGGCGAGCGCGCATGGTGGCGGCCTTGCAGGCCAGGCTCTGGCGAGCTTCGTCGGGCAGACTCTCGTCGGAGAGCTGCTCGTCGAGCACGACGCTGGAGGTCTCGAAAAAGGTCAGCCGCTTCTCGAGCGGCTCGAGGCGCGCCTCCAGGGCGGCGATCTCGCGGTGCGCCTGGGCGTCGAGCGCCTTGACGCGATCGAGCGTGGCCACCTGATCGGCGCTGATGCCGTGGTCGGCCACCAACTCGCCGAGCACGCTGTTGGGCGCAGGGGCGCCCTCGGCGGCCTTAGTCGCCTCGGAGCCGTCGCCGGAGGAAGCCTCTGCGACCGCTTTTGCTTGTTCTGCAGAAGAGCCCGATGAGGAATCAGATGAGGATGGCTCGGGCGAAGATGTCGCCTGGCCATCGTCGGTCTCTTGTGCGACAGCCGTCAGAGGCTCTACAAAGGAGACCGCGAGAATCAGCAGCAAGCCCGCGAGGACGAGCTGCCGGAAGGCGAGTTTGGCCGAAGTTGAGGTCATAGACTGCTACAGCACTCGCGTAACCAAGGCGCGCCCGATTCGCAGGAAACTCTGCGACGATCGAATGCAAGTGGCGCGCGACGTCTTGATTTTATACGATTTGGCTCCCGGTAAGTCACATAAAATTCCAAATCGGACCACCTGCCTGACGCAGTACACTTGAACCAAACGACCTCTAAATTACTTCCAAGGCTCACCTTTTGGGCGCTCGCGGTGCTCATGATGGTGCTGTACGGCTGCGGCCGCGACCGCGTCGTCTATAAGTGGAACGAGCGCGTGCTGGCCGCAGGCGAGTTGCAGGACGAAGGGAAGCTCGACGAGGCCGAAGCGCGCTACAGGAAGCTTCTCGAGTCCTCGCCCGACGCCGACGCGCGCCGCCACGTGCTCAACGAGCTGGGCGCGATTGCCGAGGAGCGGGGCGACTGGAAAAGAGCGCTCGCCCTCTACAAAAAGGTCTGGACCGAAGAGATCGACGACGAGGCCGGCGGCCACGCGCTGTACCACGCGGCCACGATCGTCGACGAAGAGCTCGGCCAGACCGAGCGCGGCCTGGCGATGAAGCGCAAGGTCGCCAAGCGCTACCCCAAGTCGGTCTCCGCCGAGTTCGCCGCACGGGACCTGGTCGGGCATTACGAGGCCAAGGGCGACTTCGACGCGATGCGTGCGGCCGTCGACGCCTTGTACGAGGACGTCGCCGACACGCCGGTCGCCGACAATATCCTCTTTGCGGCCGGCGAGTCGCTCGAGGTCGAAGCCAAAGACGAAGACGCCGCCCTGCCCTATTACCGAAAAGTCTACGACACCTACCCGGAGGGCGGCCTAGCCGACGACGCGCTGTGGCAAGCGGCGATGATCTATCACCGCCGCCAGCAGTGGGCCCCGGCGATACGCCTGCTCACCCGGCTGGCCGACAACGTCGAGACCTCGTGGTTCGTGGGGAGCTACAACTCCCCGTGGGCGAACGACGCGCGCTTCGAGCTCGGCTTGATTCACCTGATGTACCTGGACGACTACGACGCCGCCCTGGCCCACTTCGAGCGCTACTTGGAGGATTTCCCGACGAGCCTGCAGCTCGACGACGCCGGCTGGCATATCGTGCACCTGTATCGGCTCATGGGCGACCAAGAGCGCTACCGCGAGGCGCTCGGCGAGTTCATCGAGCGCTACCCGGAGAGCCGGTACGTGCGCGATGCTCGCGAACTGCTCGAGGGGGACGGCCAATGATTCGGGTCGAAAATATCACCAAATTCCACCTGGGCCGCCCGGTGCTGCGCAACGTGTCGCTCGAGGTACCCGAGGGGTCGAACCTGGGGCTCATTGGCCCTGGCGGCGCGGGCAAGACGGTCTTGCTCAAGATCATCAGCGGGCTGATTCGCCCCGACGCCGGCAAGGTGTTCATCGGCGACGTCGACGTGCACAGCCTCAAAGAGACCGAGCTTGCCGAGCTTCGCCAAGACCTGGGGATGCTCTTCCAGAACTACGCGCTCTTCGACTTCATGACCGTCTCGGAGAATATCGCCTTCCCGCTGCGCCAGGAGGGCGAGGTCGACGACGAGACGATCGATAGGCGGGTCAAAGAGCTGCTCCAGGAGATCGGTTTGCCGACGGCGGCGGACAAATACCCCAACGAGCTGTCGGGAGGCATGAAGAAGCGCGTCAGCTACGCTCGCGCGGTGATTCAGGCCCCGCCGATTCTGTTCTACGACGACCCTACCGCCGGCCTCGACCCGGTGACGAGCTCCAAGATCTTCTTGCTGCTTCGGCGCATGCAGGCCGAGTACGGCACGACCTCGATCACCATCAGCCACGACATCGAGGGGATCAAAGATATCTGCGACCGCTTCGCGATGCTCGAACGCGGCGAACTTGTGTTCTATGGTACCCGGGACGACATCGAGACGACGGATCACAGCCTCGTCCGACAGTTCTGGGACGGCTTTAGCGACGACGAGCTTGGATAAGGAATGCTCAACCCCGTTCGCTACATAGGTGAGAACTTTCTGCGCTGGTGCCACGATATCGGTGGCCTGGTCATGATGATGGGCAAGGTGTTCATCAACTTTGCCCCGTGGAAGCTCGACAAGCCCCAGATCTGGCGAAATATGTACCGCGTGGGGGTCAAGAGCTTCCCCATTGTCGTGGTCACCGCGCTCTTGACCGGCGCGATCATGGTCATCCAGAGCGGGCTGTATATCGAACAATACGGCGCGCACGGCCTGCTGGGCTGGGGCGCGGGCTACAGCGTGCTGCGCGAGGTCGGCCCGATCATGATCGGGCTGATGTTCTCGGGGCGAGTGGGCGCCAACAACACCGCCGAGCTCGGCACGATGAAGGTCACCGAGCAGGTCGACGCGCTGCGCGCGCTGGCCATCGACCCGATCAGCTACCTGGTGATGCCGCGCGTCATCGCGATGATCGTCATGATGTTCCTGCTGGTCATCGTCGGCGACTTCACCGCCCTTCTGGGCGGCGCGGTCACCAGCCAGGTGCTCCTGGGCGTGGACATGAAGCTGTTCGCCTGGAGTATCGTCACCTACATCGAGTTGGGCGACTTCACCCACGGGCTGTGGAAGGCGGTGGCGTTTGGCTACGCGATCGCCATCATCTCGTGCCACTTCGGCATGAACACCAGCGGCGGCGCCGTGGGCGTGGGCCGCGCGGTCAACGCCTCGGTCGTTGGCAGCGCGATCGCGATCTTTGTTTTGGACTACTTTATTACGTTCATGGTGCTGTAAGCCCGTGGCCAACGAATCCAACAACCAATCCGCCCAACCCGGCCTCGTCGCCCGCGGCCTCGCCAGCATCGGTGCGCCGGTGCTCGAAGTGCACCGCACCGTCAAGGACATCTTCCGGGTGTTGTGGCTGACGTTCTACTACATCCTGCACGGCAAGAAGGGAGAGCGGCGACGCAACGAGATCTTCGCCCAGATGAACGAGATCGGGAACCGCTCCCTGGTGTTCATCGCGGTGACGCTGGGCTTTTTGGGGATGATCCTCATCTTTCAGGCCGGCTACCAGGCCAACAAGATCACCGGCGACCTGCAATTGCTGGGCGCCCTCTTCTTGCAGCTGTTGTTGCGCGAGTTCGCCCCCACCATCACGGCCATGATGATCGCCACGCGCGTGGGCACCGGCATGGCCGCCCAGATCGGCTCGATGGTGGTCACCGAGCAGGTCGACGCACTGCGCATGAGCGGCGCGCAGCCCATCGATTATCTGGTTGTGCCCCGCTTCATCGCCTCGACGGTGATGATGGTCGTGCTGACAATATTTGCTGTACTCGTTTCATATATCGCTGGGGCGCTCACCGCCTATTCGTTCTTCGGCCTGAACCTGCGAACCTTCTTCGATCTGTCGATGATCGGCTGGTTCGACATCAATATCGGGTTGGTCAAGGCCGTCGCGTACGGAATGGCTGTGCCTGTCACCGCCTGCCAAGCCGGTCTTTCGGTCGTCGGGGGAAGCGAAGGCGTCGGACAAGCCACCACTCAGGCGGTCGTCAACGCCAGCCTCGCCGTGGTCATCCTCGACTTCATCATCTCGGGGTTGGGTTACGTCGTACTGGCGTTTTTGTGAACGGAAGAACGGAGGCGTCGGCCTTGCAAGGTTGACGTCCGCTATTTGGGGCGCCTGAACTGCGGCGCGGAACTACAATTTGAGGGTCGTTTCAATGCGGCTTTTGTGATGGGTGAGGCGACCCTCTAATCGTTGTTTCGTGAGGGCGTTGTTTGCCCTCGCCCCTAATAGCAGGCGCTACTGGCCTGCAAGACCATCATCGAAAGAAGCATCAATTATCGAGAGAAGTCTCAATTACCAGAAGCGCCAATTTCTTGATCTCGGGGGGGGACCACATGGCACGCAACAAACCTAAAGCGACACATCAGACTTTGCTCAGACTCCTCTCGACATTCCTCTTGGCGGCGGCGCTGGCCCTGCCCGCAGCGGCCAACGCGCAGTCGGTCAAACTCCCCAAGAAGGGGATGCAGTATTTCACCTTCGGATTGAGCCTCAATCCGGGGTTTCTGTACGACGACACCGCCGAGATGCGCGGCGTACCCAACGCCTCGGCCGCCGCGGCGAGCATGGCCCAGATTGGCGTGACCCAAATCGTGACGCGCACCTTCTACATGAGCGCCGAAGCGCAGGCCGGACTGCAGTGGCTCAACGACAACACCGCCGACAAAGACGGCAACGCGCCGTCGTCGACGAACTTCGCCTGGCAGTTGGGCCTCTACATGAATTGGCTTCCGCTTGGAGAAGAGCTAGGATTCGTGACCACCGGCGGCATCCAACTCTTTCAGGCGCACCTCGACGACGCCCCGCTGCAGATTCTGGGCGGCGAGCTTCGCGTGGGAAAATATATCTGGACCGCGGAAGAAGACTTCTTGCTCGTTCAGGCCGGCTACACCGCCCCGTTTATCCAAGGCCTCGACCGGCCCACCGAGTTTGGCGAGACCTCCGAGTGGTCTGACCGCAACTGGTCGTTCCACCGCTTCAGCATCGGCTTTCAGTACGGGTTCTAAGGACGATGGGTAGTATCGAGTTCAAAGGCATCTACAAGAGCTTCGGCGACAAGCATGTGCTTCGCGGCGTGGACCTGACGGTCAAACCCGGCGAGGTGATGTTCATCATCGGGCAGTCCGGCGCGGGAAAGAGCGTGCTGGTCAAGCACCTGGTCGGCCTGCTGCGCCCGGACAGAGGAAGGGTCTACCTCGACGGCGTCGACGTGACCGACTTCACCGAAAAGGAGTTCTATCCCATCCGCAAACGCTGCGCGATGGTGTTCCAGAACTCGACGCTCTTCGACTCGATGACGCTCGTAGAGAACGTGATGCTCCCCATCCGCAAGCACCGCAAGGTGACTGACGAGGAAGCCCACTCGCAGGCGATGGAGCAGTTGCAGAAGGTCGGCATGCAGCGCTACGCCGACCGCTACCCGGCTGATTTCGGCGATGGCATGCGCAAAAAGGTCGCGATTGCGCGGGCGCTGACCCTCGACCCCGAGTACGTCATCTTCGACGAGCCGACCACCGGCATCGACCCCATCTCGGCGGCGATGGTCGACAAGCTCATCCGCCACCTCGCCGACAATCTGGGCGTGACCAGCATCGTCATCTCCCACGATTTGCGCAGCATCTTTGGCATCGCCGACCGCGTCGCCATGCTCTACAAGGGTGAGTTGGCCGAGGACGGCACCCCCGAGGACTTCAAGAAGAGCACCAACCCGGTGGTCCAGCAGTTTATCCACGGCCGCCCGGAGGGCCCGATGGAGGAGCCGAACTGAGGCCCTCAGGTGACACGACAGTTGCGCTCCAGTACCTTCTGGACCAAGATAAGCCGTACTAAAAACTCTCAACAACGCAGTTGGTTAAATGCAGAACAAAGAAACCGCCATCGAAGTCAAGGTGGGCGCCCTGGTGCTCTTCTCGCTCGGCCTGCTCGTAGCCTTCGTGCTCGTGCTGGGCGATTTCTCGTTCTCGGACGAGTTTACCTTTCACGTCGATTTCGAAAACGCCGGGGGTCTGAAGCCCGGCGCGGACGTGGCCATCGCCGGCATCAACGTGGGCAACGTCGAGAGGCTGGAGTTCCAGCCCAACAAGGGCAACGAGGGTCAGCCGGCCGTCGAGGTGCGCGCCACCCTGCGCATCAGCCCCGACTATGCGGACGCGGTGCGCCAGGACAGCGAGTTCTTCATCACCCGCCGCGGCGTGCTCGGCGAGCCGTATATCGAGATCGAGACGAACTCGTTCGACGCCCCGCAGGTCGAAGAAGGCGCGGTGCTACGCGGCGTTCAGCCGCCGCGCATGGATGTCATCGTGGCCAAGGCGACCGAGCTGCTCGACACACTCGACGATCTGCTCAGCGACCCGGACATCCCGGCCTCCGAGCTGATCGGCAACGCCGCCTCACTGATGGGCAACCTCGACAAAGTCATCGTCGACAACCGCCAGGACATCGACGGCACCATCGAAGGGGCGCGCATGTCGACACAGGAGGCCGCCAAGCTGCTCCAGGCGCTCAATTATGCGGTCGAGGAAGGCGAAACCCTGCGCCGCACCCTCGCCGATGCACAGGCGACGGCGGCCAACGCGCGCGCCATTTCGAGCAAGGTCAACGGCCAGGTCGACCCGGTCATCGCCGACGTCCGAGCCGCCACCGAGAACGCGCGCAAGGTCAGCGAGACGGCCGCGCGCGTGCTGGGCGACAACGAGCAGAAGCTCGACGAATCGATCGCCAACGTTCACGCCAGCACCGAAGACTTGAAGAATATCTCCGAGGGCGCCAGCACGGTCGTGGGGCGCATCGAGTCGGGTGAAGGCACCGTCGGTCAGCTCCTGGCCGACCGCGAAATGTACGATGATATGAAAGAGTTGCTGCGCACCATCAAGCGCCGGCCCTGGAAGATTATCTGGAAGGAATAGTCTAACTATCCAGCAGCTCTCCCCGAGCCGGCCCGCCTGGCCTGCTCGACATCAATGCCCATGTCCTTCGTGGCCGCCCTTGCCGGGAACCGGCAGTGGCGGCTTTCCTTCGCGCATCCTGCGCTGATTCTCGATCAGCGTGTCGATCCCCTTGAGCTTGTCTTTCAACTTGGCGCGCTGCTGGGGGTTCTCGATGAGGTTATAAGCACGCTCGTAATGCTTTTTGGCGTCGGCGGGACGCTTGAGCATGTCGAGGTAGAGGTCGGCAGTCATCATGTGAAGCTGGGCGCGGTCGTCGCGCGGCGGCTCGCGCTCGAGGATTTCGAGGGCCTGCTCGACCGCCTCCTCGTAGCGTGAGCCGACGTCGAGCGCGGCGACCAGCAGTTTTCTGGCCTCCACGCTATTCGGATAGGCGTCGACGGCGCGCTTGCCGAGGCGAATGGCCTTCGACTTGTCCTTGTCGCCGAGCTCAGCACGCCCGTAGAGCGCCAGCGCTCGTACATCGTAGGGACGAAGGTCGACGGCCAGCTCGATCATCTCCTGATTCTTCTCGAGCTTGCCCTCCCGCTCGTACGCCAACGCGATATTATAGGGCACGTCACCGAAGGCCGGATACCATTTGCCGGCGGCGCGATAAGCCTCGATGGCGTCGGGGTACAACGTGCGAAGCATGTACTGGTCGGCTTGGCCGCGATAGTAGCCGGCGCCGAAATTGAGCACCGTGGGCACGAGCACCCCGAGCCCGACGAGCGCGGCCAGCGCGCCGGCGAGGTTGGAGTTGCTGGCGAATCCGCCGTCGCGGCCGCTTCGGGCGGCCCAGACGCTCGACCAGCCGCGGAAATCGTTGAGCGACGCCGAGAAGCGAGTGAGCACCGCCAGCCCTGCCACCCACGTGAGCGCCGCGGGAGCCAGTTCGATCAGCGGCGTGAAGAACATAAAGGCGAGTCCGGCGAGCGCGGCGGTCAACAGCGCCCAGTGCTCGACAATCCAGCCGGTGCGTTCGGTGCGCCGGGCCAACGCCCCCAACGTGACAGCAAACGTGGCCATCAGCCACAAGACGAAGAGCGCCAGGCCCACCACCCCGTACTCGACCAGTAACTTGGTGACACCGTTGTGCGGCGTGCGGAACGCCGGATAGTGGGCGAACATCGACTCGACGAACGGGTGGTCGATATTGGGAGACTCGGTCTGCAGCGGCCACCAACTTCCGGCGCCGTGACCGACAATAGGCTTCTCCGAGAACAGATCCGTGCCCACCGCGAGCAGATAACTGTGCGCGCGGCTGCTCGTGACCGATTCCCACCGGTCGGGCGCGAAGACGGTGTTTCGGACCTCCCCGCCCATCTTTCGAGGGTCGGCCGCCCCTGTCTGGACCAGTCGTGGAAGGCTCGTCGCCGGGCTGGTGCGCTCGGGCTGCGGCAGGCCCCACTGGGCGATGGCCACGAAGACGGCGACCACGCCAAGCAGCACCATCACGGGCCACAACACCATGACGGCCTCGGTGCGCTGGAAGGCGATTACGATCAGAGCGGCGAGCACGCACGCCCCGGCGAAAACCGCCGCCCAGGCCCAGCTGCTGACCAGCGCGAAGTGGAACCCAGCGAGCGCGAAGCAGACGCCAAAGAAGATGCGAGACTTCGAGGGGAAGCGAAACGTCGCCCCCAGAAGCACCGGAAGCGCGACCGCGTAATAGGCCGAGGCAAACTCCATGGCGTCGAAGGCGCCGGTGGGCCCGGGCGGGTCCCACACGATGGTAAAGAGGCCGATCCCAGCCAGGTCGAGAAACCCGAAGATCGACGCCAGAGCGGCTCCCACGCCGGTGGCGACCGCAAAGTCGTAGAACCGAAGCGGGCGTCCCACTGGTGATGTCACGATGAGGACCACCCCGGCCAACGCGACGAAATGGAGCGAGTCCCACAGCCCCAGAAGTTGATTGTCAGCCCACAGCGACGCGGCCAGCGCGTACAAGCCGAAGGCGAGCACCAAGACCGTCACCCGCCCGGCCATCATCGACACGGCACGAGCACGAACGGCCTGGATGCCCCAAATGAGCAACGCCAGGCCGACGCCGCCGGTCAAGACGAGTTCCTTGAGCAGTTCGTAGTTCGAGAAGCCCGTGGCGAACGCCGGCGGTGTCAGGGCGAGCAACACCAGCACGATCCACGAAGGAATCGCCAGCGAAATCTCGGCCTTGGCTTCCTTTTTTGCACCGTCGCGACTCGATTCACTCATCACATCATCCAGTGTTGTCTAAGATTGACTCGTCGGCCCGGCGCCGGCGAAAGCACCATGCCGAGTAGGTCCGTATAGCATCGACTGCCCCCACAAATGAAGGCATTGGGCCCCGTTCGTCAATCGTCGCGCGCTCGGTGTGGGGCCGACCCGCCGTCTTTTCAGCCTCTGGAGTGTGCTTAAACTGTAGGCACAGCAACAGGATCTCGGCACATCATCTCGATTCGTTCCACATCCGCCATCGACTCGCAGGGAGAGCAGATGACCCAACGCAGCCATCCGGAGGTAGTCGTCATTACAGGTGCCACCGCAGGCGTCGGACGCGCCACCGCAGAGGCGTTTGCGCGCCAAGGCGCCCACATCGGACTGCTGGCCCGGGGCCAAGAGCGACTCGAATCGACCCGACGCCGGATCGAGGAACTGGGAGGAAAGGCCATCGGCATCTCGACCGACGTGGCCGACGCCGAACAGGTCGAGCGCGCGGCGGCGCGCGTCGAGGAGGAGTTCGGCCCCATCGACGTGTGGGTCAACAACGCCATGACCTCGGTGTTCTCGCCGGCCATCGAGATCGAGCCCGAGGAGTACAAGCGCGTCATGGAGGTCAACTTTCTGGGCTTTGTCCACGGCACGCAGAGCGCGCTCGAGCGTATGCTGCCGCGTAACCGCGGGTCGATCGTGCTGGTCGGCTCGGCGCTGGCCAAGCGCGGCATTCCGTTGCAAGCGCCCTACTGCGCCTCGAAACACGCCATTCAGGGCTACTTCGAATCGCTGCGCACCGAGTTGCTCCACGATGACAGCGACATCAAGCTATCCATCGTGCACTTGCCGGCGATCAACACGCCGCAATTCGACTGGGTCAAGAGTCGGCTGGACAACCGCGCTCAGCCCGTGCCGCCCATCTACCAGCCGGAGGTTGCTGCCGACGCCATCGTCTACGCGGCGCATAACGACCGGCGTGAGGTCTACGTCGGAGCGCCGACGGTCAAGACGATCTTCGGCAACAGAATCGCGCCTTGGTATGCCGACCGTTACCTGGCCAAAAACGGCTACGATGGCCAGCAGACCGACGAGCCCGAAGATCCCAACCGCCCCAACAACCTGTGGGAGCCTGCGCCTGGCGACCCCGGCGCCCACGGCCGCTTCGACGACCGCAACCCTCGCGCACGCAGCCCGCAACTGTGGGCGACCCAGCACCGCACCGAGCTGGGCCTGGCGGCCATCGGCATCGGCTTGGCCATCGGTCTAACGGCCGGCCTGCGCTCCTAACTCGAGACGCGCCCACACCGGCAGGTGATCGGAGGCGACGCGCGTCAGCGCGCCGTCCTCCACGCCCGAGTCGACGAGCACCGTCTTGGGCACCGCCCAGATGCGATCGAGCGAAAAGACCGGGCGCGACGACGGGAAGCTCGCCCTTCTGGGCTGAAAGCCGAGGTAAGTGTTGAGCCGGCGAAGGTTTCTGCTCCATCCAAACCACTCGTTGAAATCGCCCATCACCGCCACCGCGCGACCGCGTGGATGACGGTAGAGGTGGCTCAAGAGCCGGCCAATTTGGTCGGCACGCTCGCGCGTGGCCAAACCGAGGTGCGTGGCGACCACGCGCAACGTCACACCGCCCACGTCGATGTCGACATCGAGCGCGCCACGCGGCTCGAACCCTGCGACACTCAAGTCCAGCCGGCGCTCACGACGCACGGGGAAACGCGTCAAGATGGCGTTGCCGTAAAAGCCGCCCTCGCGGGTCATCGTCGGCCCAACGACGGGCTCGAGGCCGGTTTCGGCCGCCAAGACGTGGAGTTGGCCGAGCTCGGTTCGGCTGTCGAGGCTCGTGTCCACCTCTTGGAGAGCGACGATGTCAGGCTCGAGCGCGTTGAGCACCTGCGCGACGCGGCCAGGATCACGCTCGCCGTCGGTGCCGATGCAACTGTGGACGTTATAGCTCACCAGGCGCACGTCGTGCGCGTCGTCCTTCTCCCTCGGGTTATCGGGCTCCGTCGGGTTATCGGGCTCCGTCGGGTCAACGGGCTCTGTCGGGGCATCAGAATCAGACATCGACTCACGCCTCCGCCGAGGCCGCCGCGAGTGATCTCGGGTCGCCCTCCCCCGCGTCGGATTCCGGCCGGGGCGACGGTTTCGCGCTCCCCTTCCCTCGGGTCCATCTACGAATGAAGAAGCCGCCGACGGCGAAAAGCCCCACAATGCCGACCAACACCACCAGGCTCACCAAGTCAGGGTTGGCGATGAAGTCGGCCAGCTCGTCTCCGAACAGGCCCTTGAGGATGATGCCGGGGGTCATTCCGATGAGCGTGCCCCACATAAAGTCCCGCAGGGGGATGCGCGAGGAGCCCACGGCGAGGTTGACGACGCCATACGGAGCCACGGGGACCATGCGCACTGCGACCACTGACCACACGCCGCGCTCGGCGACCCAGGTATGGATCTGACCAAAGCGCTTTCCGGCGATTTTTCCGACGCTATCTGCACCAATCGCGTTACCGATTCCATAGGAGGCCGCCGCGCTCAACATGGCGCCGATCAGTCCGTAGAGCGAGCCCCACAACGCCCCGAAGATAAAGCCCATCGCCAGGATGAGAACACTGGTGGGAAAGGCGAGCACGCTGAGCGCGACGAAGGTGAGGATCGCGAGCGGCACGGACCACCACGATTGCGAGATGGGCTCGACCATCATCGCCAAGTTGCGCGGGCTGGCCCACTCGCCGAGCGGGGTCCAGTGCCACAACGCAGCAAGCACGACGAGCACGGCCAGCAGCCCGACCAGCCCGGCGTAGTTGATGCTCGTGCGTTTTTCATGAGCCGGCAACAGCCGCTTGGCGACTTGTTCGGCGTGCCACGGCGTCTCGGGGTCTAGGAGGCGCTCGTCTGCCCACTGACTCGCCGTCTCCGGGGAGATGTCGAGATGGAGCGGCACGAGCCGGCGCTCGCCACTTTGGTGGGCGTCGAGTACGGAGACCAGCGAGCCGCCGGATTCGATTTGCTCGGCCACCTGGTCGGGACTGAGTCCGAGATGGTGGCCAAGCAGGCGGTTGCGCACGTGGGTAATCTGTTGTCGGGTGTGCTCATCGTGCGCCTCGAGCACGAAATCGCACTCGCTGTCTACACCCAGCGAGCGGTTCGACAGGTTGGCGGAGCCGATATGGAGCAGACGATCGTCGACCACACAGATCTTGGCGTGCACGTAGACCTTCTTGCAGTCGCCGTCGTCTTCGACCTCCGGATGAACGATGCGAAAGCGATCATGCTCATCAGCCTCGCGCAACCGCTCGACGGCTCGAGCTCGCAGGGAGTCGAGGGTCGCCTCCTCGATCATGCCGGCGGCGTCCTCGGGAACGATGATCACGATCTCGGGTCCGTCTTCCTCTTCGAGCCGCCGCGCGAGCCCGTCGGTGAGCTTCGACGACGACAGATATTGGCTCTCCAAGTAGATTTGGTCTTGGGCTGCAGCGAACGAATCGAGAAAGAGCGCCTCAATTTCGCGCACCTCCTCCTCTACGAGCCACTCGGGTAAGGTGCGCGCGATGCCGACCTCGACATCCTCGAAGTCAGGCTCGAGGTCGCCCGGCCACAGCCCCTGACGAGGCTGCGCCGCCTCGATTTGCTCGTCGAGCGCATGCTGCCAACGCCAACGCGCGAATTTGGCGACCTCGCGAGCGGCGTCACCGTTGAAGACGGTGTGGGCATCGTGAAACGGATCGAAGCTCAACCGATTGGGGGTTTGGCGACGCTCGTCGTGAACTCGATGCTCAGCCGTATCCCAGCGCCGCTGGGCTATGTCGATACCTCCGACAAACGCCAACGAGTCGTCCACCGTCACGATCTTTTGGTGATGGGACGTCCCCATCGGCGCGGTCTCGTCGTGGGCGAACTCGACGTTGTCGGGTGCCTTTTGCCAAAACCGCAATCGCTGCATCATCTCGCGCTCGAAGCTGTAGATGATGTCCTCTTCCCAGACCAGCACCCGCACCTTTAGCTCGGGGTGCTCGCGAGCGCAGTCGTTGATGAGTTGCAACAGGTCGCGCGCGTCGTCGTCCCGTCGGCGCATCCGAACGCGCGAGTGGATATCCCAGCCGATGATCACAATCGACTCGCGGGCCAATTCGAAAGCGTCGGCGACGACCTCGAAAAACGTGGCCGTGTCGTCGAGCACCGACGCGCGTTGGGCCATCGCGGTCTGCCAGCAGTTTTCGCCGGCTCTGAGAATGTGCGAGTCAGTCATCAAAATCCCACGTCGAAGGCGCAATCTTCTCGCGCTCCTCAATGTAAACGTCGGTCTTGCTGCTGCAATGCAGCAGCGCCACAGCCCGGCGACCTTGCCGGAAAGCGATCGCTGTGAAGATTTGACGCCGTAGGCGGTGTGCACTGCTCACTTCCCCACTCGCTCGAGGAGTCGCCGTGCCCAAGGTCATCTGGAAGGGACATATCAACTTCGGTTTGGTCAACGTGCCGGTCCGGCTCTACTCGGCCACGCGCAAGCGTAAGCTCGACTTTCACTTGATCGACAAGCGAGATCAGAGCCCGGTGGGATATCTCAAGATCAACAAAGATACGGGTCGGGAGGTACGCCCCGAGGAGGTCGCGCGCGCCATCGAGGTCGATGGCGAGAAGGTTGTCGTGGAAGACGACGACTTCGAGCAGGCCGAGGCCCACACCGCTCAGAATATCGACATCCAGCACTTCGTGCGCCGCGAGCAGATCAACCCGGCGTTTTTCGAAAAGCCCTACTACCTTGCCCCTATGGAAGGGGCCGAGAAGAGTTACACGCTGTTGCGCGAGGTGATCGAGCGCACCGGCCGCGTGGGCATCGCCAAGGTGGTGTTGCGAAAGCGAGAGCACCTGGCTGCGCTGATGGTCCAAGACAACGTGGTGGTACTCGAGATGCTACGCTTTGCCGACGAACTTCGCGACCCCTCCGAGCTCGACCTGCCCGCCGAGAGTGCGGGCGACCTGGGTGTCACCACCGACGCTCTGGAGATGGCGACCGAGCTCGTCCAGCGCATGACCCGAGATTGGAAGCCCGATCAGTACCGCGACGAGTACCGAGAGGAGTTGCTCGAGCTTATCGAGGACAAGGCACGCCGCGCGCGCGCCGGGACCGCGGAGCCATCCTCGCAGCCCGAAGAGAGTCGGCCGACGTCAGGTGAACCGGGAACCACCGAAGGTGCCGACCTGACTGAACGGCTGCGCCAGAGCATCGAGCGCGGAGGCGGCTCCCTCGCCTAAATCGGTTGGCGCGCATCGAGGATCACCCTGAGCTGGGTGAGCAAGTCGCGCGAGCTCATCGGCTTGGCCACAAACGGCAAGTCGGCGAGCAGTTGCTCCTCCTGAAAGAGCTGCGCATCGGTGTAACCGGAGGTCATCACGAACGGGATATGCGAGTAACGGTCGACCAGTTGCTCGCGCAGCTCTTCGGTGCTCAGGTTCGGCAGCACGACGTCGCAGATCACCGCGTCGATGCTATCGTGGTACATGTCGAGCAGCTCGAATGCCTTGATCGGGCCCCGGCTGGCGATGGCATCGTAGCCGTGGCGCTCGAGCACATCGGTCACAAAGTCGAGCACGTCGGGGTCATCCTCGACGACGAGCACCACCTCGTCCCCCTCGAGTTCGACTTGCTCGTCGAACTCCTCGTCCTGTTCGAATTGCACGGGTTCAGCGCGCGGGAAAAAGAGCTTGAAGCATGACCCCTGCTCCGGCCTCGAGGTCACTGCGATGTCTCCTCCTGCATCCGTGATAATGCGGAAGACCGTCGCCAGCCCGAGACCGGTGCCCTGTTTGGCCTCTTTGGTCGTATAAAAGGGTTCGAAGAGATGTTCGAGCACCTCTTCGGTCATGCCCACTCCGGTATCACGCACTTCCAAGACGACCGGGTCATGGCCCAACAGCTCGGCCCGCTCGAGTTTGTCGAGTTCGTCCGGGCGCGCCGAACGGGTCAGCAGCGTGATCGTGCCCTTGCCCTCGATGGCATCGCGAGCGTTGACGGCCAGGTTCAAGATCACCTGCTCCAGATCGCTCGGATCGGCCTCTACATAATAAGACGCACCGTCGACCACGCAGTTCAGGGCGATATTCTCGCCGATGAGGCTGCGCAACATATCGTAAAGGCTATGGACAGCCGCGTTGAGATCGAGGACGCGTGGTTGGCGTACTTTGCGTCGGCTGAAGGTCAAGAGTTGGTCAGCCAGGTGCTGCGCCTTCTCCGAGACGTGGTGAATCTTGCACAGTTGCGCCCGCCGGGCATCGCCGTCGGGCAGGCTGGCCAGCAGCAACTCGGAGTAGCCCTTGATGACCGTCAGATGATTATTGAAGTCGTGGGCGACGCCGCCGGCGAGCAGCCCGAGGGCCTCGAGCTTCTGAGACTGGCGCAGTTGCTCTTGGAGTTGTTTCTGCTCGGAGACGTCTCGCAGAATGGTCGCAAAGCCGACGGCACGGCGCGTGCCAGGCTCCCGAAGAATGATAATCGTGGTTTCGGTCTGATGGGTGGAAGACGAGTCGAGGCTGACGACTGTCAACGGCCCACTCCAAGACCCGCGGGCGCGAACCTGAGGCACGATCTCGCCGAAAAGGCGCGCCGCTTCATCATCGGGGAGAAACTTCTCGACCGCCCGACTGACCGGCTTGCCGTGCTCGACTCCGAACAAGGCACAGCCTGCGGGGTTTAGATAAGTGACCTGCCCCTCCATGTCGGACATGCCAATGATGTCGGTGGCGTTTTCGACGAGCAGGAAAAAGCGCTCGTACTCCGCCTCAGCCAGCCGCTTTTCATCAACTTGGTTCTTCTCGCGCTCGATGCGCTCCAAGGCGACACCGAGCAAGTCACAGACCATCGCGACAAACCTGGTGTGCTCCTCGGTGACTTGATTTGCGTCCTGCCAGAACAGCTCGCAGACGCCCCACGCCTGTCCGCCGGCGCTGATCGCCACCGAAATCCCACTCTTGCAGTCATGTCGAGAAGCGACCGGCGAGGGCAGGAAGCGACTCTCGGTGTCGGTGTCGTCGACCACCAACGGCTCATCGAGTTCCAAGGCGAAGTCGGAGGCTGTTCCGGCGCCGACGTCGACCATGCGGGTGCCCAGCAACGAGTCTTCGACGCCCCAACCGGCCAACAAGTCGAGCCCCTCGCCGTCCGCCGAGCAACGGAGCGCGGCGACGCAATCGACGGCGAGCGGTTCACGCAGAATTTCGACCACGCCAGCCCACAACTCCTCCTCATCGACGGCTTCGAGGGTGCACTTTCCCAGCTCGACCAGCGCAAGCTGCGGGTCACTCAAGTCCTCGGACCAAGATGAGGCCGTCTGCTCCATATTAATCTGTCCCCCCTTTGGGGCGGGCGACGCGCCTACGGGCGTCGGAGTCATGCTGATTCCTCAGGAGGAGTCGCAAATTCGCATGACGAAGCTATGCACAGGCGCGAAGCGTCAATTGATCAGATTTTGATCATGCACCGAATTTGTCGAGGCGCAAGGCGTTGGCCAGCGCCAAGGGCATCAAATCGACCGCCGGAAGCCGAGCGCCCAAGCCGCCGCGTAGGCAGTCGCGCTCGCCGAAGGTTTCGACGCCGTCGGTTCGGCATTGCTCGGACCACAACAGCACCGGCACCGGATGCCAGCTATGGTACGCCAGTTGGGCCGGCGTGGAGTGGTCACCCGTGACAATGACCACGTCGGGCTCCAGATCGAGCAGCGCTTGAAGCTGCGCGTCGGCCTCCTCGATGGCGCGCACCTTGGCTTCGAAGTCTCCGTCTTCACCACGGCTGTCGACGCTCTTCTTGTGAATGAAGAAGAAGTCGTAGTCATCCCAGTGCTCGCGCGCCACGGCAGCCTTCTCTTCGATCGATGCCGGCCCCTCGAGGGTGTCCATCCCCAGAAGCTTGGCGACACCGCGGTACATGGGGTAGCTGGCGATGGCCGCCGAGCGAAGCCCGAAGGCCTCCTGGAAGGTCGGCCAACCGGGACGCTGGGCGAAGCCGCGAAGCAGCAACATATTGGCCGGCGCGTGGTCGGCGAGCTTCTCGGCCGCCTGGTTCAAGAACTCCTTGACCAGCCGCGAGGTCTTCTGCGCAGCCTCGGTGGCCGGCACGGGCTCTTCGGGCTTCTTGCCGGTCTCCTGCGGGTCGGTGTCGTTGATCTCGTCGGACAGACCCTCACCACGCAACACGAAGAGCATGCGGTGCTCTTTGACCGTCTCGATGTGAATCTCGGCCCCTTCGACCTCGATCTCGCGCAGCAACTCGCACAGTTCCTCGTTCTTCTCGGTGCTGATGCGTCCGGCGCGCCGGTCGGTCACCAGGCCCTCGTCGTCGACGGTGCAGAAGTTGCCTCGCGCGGCGACGTCGCCGTGCTGCAAATCGAACTCGACGCCCAGCGCCGACAAAACACCCCGGCCGACCTTGTATTCGGTAGGATCGTAGCCGAACAGACCCAGGTGGCCCGGGCCGCTTCCCGGCGTGATGCCCGGGCCGACGGGCACGTGCAGCCCGCAGATGCCACGGCGAGCCAATTCGTCGAGGTTCGGGGTATTCGCCGCCTCGAGTTCCGTGCGCCCCTGGGGGCCGCTCGGCAGCCCGCCGAGGCCGTCGAGCACCAGAAGCACGATTTTGGAGTCGGCGGGTTTGACCAGATTTTGGATAAACTCGAGTTTCATGACAGCACCTGCCCTGATTGCTGGGTTGTTTTCATTTGTCGCGAAGGCTCCGTGAGCCTAACCGCACAGGCCCTGTGGTCAAGGGTCTTCGATGCCTCGACCCCGCCACGCTCTAGACTGGCTTCGCAGGGTCATGCAGGAATGTCGAATGTGGCAGAGTCGTTTTCGAGCAGGAGCAGCAATTGACCTGCGATCGACCTGGATCTACATTTTTCTTGAAGCAACGCCGCTCTGTGCCGTCGATTCACGGCCTCGGCCTCGTTCCTCCTTTCCATGCAGGCACCGACTCGTGACCACTGCCGACGCCACTTACAACGGAGAGACCAAGCCCCGCAGCAAGTGGGTCGCCATCGCGCTGACCTACCTGTGCCCCGGCCTCGGCTACATGTACGTCGGCGAGTTCATCAAGGGCCTGACCGTCAACCTGCTCTTCTTGTTGATGCTCGAGGTGTTCATCATCTCGTTCAGCATCCTCAAGTTCTTCCCGCTGCTCCCGTTCCTGGTCGTGGTGGCTGCGTGGCTGATCTTCAGCACCCTGATCGCCATGGACATTGCCCAAAAGGCGGACCGCGCCGGCGACAGGTATGTCCTCAAAGGATATAACCACTGGACGATCTACCTGGTCGTGTTCCTGCTCAGCTTCTTGGTGCCCATCGTGCTCACCCTCGACTTCACCCGCTCGAGCCTCTGGACGCTCGAACGGGTCGAGAATGGGGCGATGTACCCGACCATTCAGCCGGGCGATACGGTGCTCGTCGACCTGAACGCCTTTCGTGAAGCCCCGCCGGTGCGCGGCGAGGTAGTCGCGACCGCCCCATCGGAGAGCGATGACTTGCAGTTTCTGAGGGTCGTCGGCGTCCAAGACGACGTGGTGCGCATGGAGGGCAACACCTTGTACGTCAATGACGAGGCCGTGGGACACTCGCCGCTTAAAGAAGAAGAGATCGCCCACGCCGAGCTCGACAAAGAGAGCGGGCTTCTGGCCTGGGTCGAGCACAACCAGGGTGAGCGTTACGTCATCTCGGTCTCGCCGCGGGTTTATACCGAGCTGACCATGCCGCCGACACGCTTGGCCTCCGACGAGTACTTCCTTCTGGCCGACAACCGCAGCCAAGTGCCCATTCAGGGCGTGCAGACCGAAGAGCGTGACAGCCAGATTCGCGACAGCCGCAACTTCGGCAAAGTCTCCGGGCCCGAGTTGGCCGGCGTGCCACGTTTCATTTTCTGGTCGCGCGGCCCCGACGGCTCGATTCGCTGGGACCGCATCGGCCTTCGCGTCCACTGATCTTTCCGAAGCTTTTCCCCTCCAAAACTAACAAGTTCCGGAGCCAACGGGCGCGAACACACTGTTTCGCTCCCCGAGGCTTGCTCCATCGTACAGAACGTGTTTTAACCCCCGGTGGTCGACCCGATCGTACCGGTGCATTACCTCCAAGCCCATGACTCAGCAAACCGACTCCGACAACAACGACGCCGACAAGCCGTCGGTGGACCGAACGGTTCGCAACCGCAAGCTGTGGGAGTATTTCTCGCGCTACAAGGGCTGGTTTGCCATCGGCGCGGTCTTTCTGGGGCTGACCAATATTCTCAACCTGGCCATCCCCGCCTATATCGGCGACGCGGTGCAGATGATGCGCGACGCGGTCGGCGGTGAGGGGCTTGGCACCGTTCGCGGCGACCTCATCGACATCGGCTTGATGATCATCGCGCTGGCCATCGGCGGCGGTATCGCGCGGGTGTTCAGCCGCATCTTCATCTTCAACGCCGGGCGCCACATCGAGTTCGACGTACGCAACGAGATGTACAGCAAGCTCGGCACGCTCAGCGCCAAGTTCTTCAACGGGATGCCCACCGGCGATATCACCAGCCGGTCGGCCAACGACGTCAGCTATATCCGGCTGCTGTACGCCATCTCGTTTCTGCACGTCATCAACACCACCATCGCCTACAGCATCGCCATGTCGCGCATGGCCGACATCAGCTGGAAGCTCACGCTGGTCTGTCTGGTGCCCTACCCGGTCATCCTCTACTTCCTGCTGATGATCATGCGCGCGCTCTTTCGCCAAACGAAGATCGTGCAGGCGCAGATGTCGGACATCTCGACGAAGGTCCAGGAGAACCTGGGCGGCGTGTCGGTGGTCAAATGCTACGCCATCGAGGACCGCGAGAAGGAGTCCTTCGGCCTGATGAACGAGGACTACTACGGCAAGAGCATGAAACTGGCGACCATCCGCGGCGGCATGCAATCGCTGATGACCCTGGTCGCCGGCGTGGGCACCTTTGCGGTGCTCATCGTGGGCACGGGCATGGTCATCGACGGGGATTTGAAGCTGGGCGCGTTCGTCGAGTTCAACTCCTACGTCGTCGCCCTGGCCTTCCCGACCATCGCGATGGGCTGGGTCTTCTCGGTGTGGAACCGAGGGCTCGCCGCCTTCGACCGCGTGCTCGAGATCCTGCAGATCGAGCCCGCTGTCCTAGACCCCGCGCCCGACGAGCAGCGCGAACTCCCCGCGCTCATCCCGGGCGAGAAGCGCGGCGCGGTCCGCCTCGAGAACGTCTCGTTTGCGTACCCCGATGAAGACGAGCCGGTACTTCGCGACATCGACATCGACATCGAAGCCGGTTCGACCGTCGCCATCGTCGGTCGCACAGGCTCGGGCAAAACCACCTTGGTCAAGCTCATCTCGCGGCTGTACGACCCGACCGAAGGCACCGTGTATATCGACGGAGAGCCGCTGCCGAAACTGCCCCTTCGCGACACCCGCAGCGAAGTCGGGTTCGTGTCGCAAGAGCCGTTTTTGTTCTCGATGACCATCGGCCAGAACGTGCGCTTCGGCGTCGACGCGCTCGAGTACGACGAGACCGTCCACCGCGAGCCCCCGACGCGAGCGCTGCTCACCGGGGACAAGCGCGAGGACGTCTCGCAGCAAGAGCGCATCGAGCAAGCCGTGCGCGTGGCCGGGCTCGAGCCGGACATCAAGGGCTTCACCAAGGGCCTCGACACCCTCGTGGGCGAGCGCGGCGTGACGCTGTCGGGCGGCCAGAAACAGCGCGTGACCATCGCGCGCGCCCTGCTCGTCGACCCGCGCATCCTCATCCTCGACGACGCCCTGTCGAGCGTGGACACCAAGACCGAGGAGGTCATCCTCGACCACCTCGACGAGCTGATGGCCGACCGCACGAGCATCATCTTGACTCACCGCTTCAACGCTCTGGCCCGGGTCGACAAGATCTTCGTGCTCGAGGACGGCCGGGTCGTCGAAGCCGGCTCCCACGACGAGTTGCTCGCCAAGGGAGGCACCTACGCCGAGATGTGTGAGCGCCAGCGCCTCGAGGAGAGTTTGAAGTCGTGAGTGACGAAGCCAAACACAACAAGGCCGACAGCTCGAAGCCAGCGAAGCCAGAGAAGCAAGAGAAGTCAGAGAAACAAGATCGGCCCAAAGACGCCGCCATCGGCTCCGGCTTCAAAGAGCAGAAGCTCGGCAACGTCACCGATGCCACGCTCATCAAGCGGCTGTGGACGTTCATGCGTCCGTACCGCTTCACCTTCCTGCTCTGCCTTCTGCTCTTGCCGGTACTCGCCGGCTTCAAGCTCGTCCAGCCGCACCTCTTGCAGGTGGCCATCGACGATTACCTCGTCCCAGGCGAGTACGGCGGGCTGACCTGGGTCATCGCTGCGTTCGGCGCGGCGGTCTTCTTGCAGGCCGGCACGGGCTTTTTGCAGTTCTACCTGATGCAGAAGGCCGGCCAGCGCGCGCTGTACGACCTTCGCCAAAAGGTCTTCGACCACGTGCAGTCGCTGTCGGTGAACTTCTTTCACCGCCACCCGACCGGCCGGCTGATGACGCGCATGACCACCGACGTCGAATCGCTCCAGGAGGCGCTCTCCTCGGGCATGATTACGATGATCGGCGACATCATCATGCTGGTGGGCATCGTCGTCATCTTGCTGCTCAAGGACTGGAAGCTCGCGCTCGTCAGCTTCACGGTGGTGCCCTTTCTGGCGGTATTGACCGCCATCTTCCGCCACTTTCTGCGCAAGGCCTTCCGCGAGATTCGCGTCAAGATCGCCCGGCTCTACGCGCACCTGCAGGAGTCGGTGACCGGCATCGAGATCATCCAGCTCTTTGTGCGCGAGAACGTCAGCGCCGAAGAATACCGCGACATCAACGAGGATTATCGCGACGCCAACGTCCTGTCGATTCGCTACGACGCCATGCTCTACGCGGTCGTCGAGGCGGTCGGCGCGATCAGCGTGGGCGCGATCATCTGGTACGGAAGCGGCCAGGTGCTCGACGATATCCTGACCATCGGTGTGCTCGTGGCGTTCATCGAGTACATGCAGAAATTCTTCGTGCCCATCCGCGACCTCGCCCAAAAGTACAACCTTTTGCAGAGCGCGATGGCCAGCAGCGAGCGCATCTTCGAGCTGCTCGACTCCGACGACCAGATCCCGCAGCCCGACAACCCCAAGCCGCTGCCCGACGAGCCGCTGCATATCGAGTTCGAGAACGTCTGGTTCGCCTACAACGACGACGAATGGGTCATCAAAGACCTGAGCTTCGAGGTCAAATCGTGCGAGAAGGTCGCGCTGGTAGGCCACACCGGCGCAGGCAAGACGACGATCATCAGCCTGCT
This sequence comes from Persicimonas caeni, assembly GCF_006517175.1. Taxonomy (NCBI): domain Bacteria; class Deltaproteobacteria; order Bradymonadales; family Bradymonadaceae; genus Persicimonas; species Persicimonas caeni. The sequence continues at coordinate 7,961,719 of NZ_CP041186.1, forward strand.
GATGCGCCTGTACGACGTCACCCGGGGACGCATCCTCATCAACGGGATCGACATCCGCGAGTTCGACCTGCACGCCTACCGCCGCGCGTTCGCCGCGGTGCTGCAGGACTCGTTTTTGTTCCAGGGGAGCATCCGCGAGAACCTGACGCTGGGCGAGGAGAGCATCACCGACGACGAGCTCGTCGAGGCCGCCAAGATCGTGCACGCCCACCCGCTCATCTCGCGCTACGCCGACGACTACGACCACCGCATCGCCGAGCGCGGCTCGAACCTGTCGTCGGGCGAAAAGCAACTGCTTTCGTTCGCCCGCGCGCTCGTCCAGAAGCCCGAGATCCTCATCCTCGACGAGGCCACCGCCAACGTCGACACCGACACCGAAGCGATCATCCAGGACGCCATCGACAAGCTGATGGCCCGCCAGACCTCGGTCGTCATCGCCCACCGCCTGTCGACCATCCAGAAGGCCGACCGCATCATCGTCTTGCACAAAGGCGAGATCATGGAGCAAGGCACCCACCACGAGTTGCTCGAGCACGGCGGCCACTACGAGACGCTCTACCGGCTCCAATACGCCTTCGACGCGGACGCGCAGGCGGCTGAGTAAGCCCCCCTTCCTCTGCGGAGCGGGGGCTTGCCCCCAGCGGAGCCCTCGCCCGCGCAGCCCCAAGGCTTGCCTTGGGGCAAACCTCCGCTGAAGGCGTGGCTCAATTGACCGTTTGTTCCGAAGGAACCTGCTCATCCACCGACCTCGCAATCAACTCCACGAGACGATCGAGGATGCCCTCGAGACGCGCCACCACGTCCGGCTCGCTCAACGCGCGCTGGCGGTTGAGGCTGTCGCCGAAGACCACCGCCGCCAGCACGTCGGCCACGGCGCCGGGCGTGTCGACCTCGGTGAACGCCTCGACGAGGAAGTCGACGACCTCGGAGTTGTCGGTCTGGACGTTGAACAGGCAGTTCTGGATGGTCTTGAGCAGGATATCGGCCTGTCGAAAGTCGCCGACGCGGTCTTCGAGCAGCTCGGCGCGCACGCGCCGGTACGGCGTCGCCACGTCGAGCTCCTCGACGATGCGCGCGCGACCGACGCCGCGCACCAAGATATTGAAGCGCCCGCCAGCCAACTCTTGGTGGGCGATGATCTTTCCGGCGCCGGCGACCTTGTGCAGATGGGGACGCCCTTGCGCGTCGGAGCGGCCGTTCGCGACGATCATCGGCACCAACATCGGCGCCTCCTTGTCCAGGCAATGCTCGACCAGCGCGCGGTAGCGCGGCTCGAACACGTGCAGTCGAATGGTCGTGTGCGGGAAGAGAATGCCGTCGGGGAGAGGGAAGATGGCAAGATCTTCGAGATCGTGCGGCTCGATGGCCAAAGTGGGCAAGGCGTGGTTCATATTTGTTCCCGCGAGCGTTCGGCGTGGGTCTGCCTCGACTATACCACAGACGGCGGGCCAAAAAACCTGCGCGTTGAAGGGAAGCCTTTGGGCGGCTAGCTTGTTGAGGGGAAGGAACCATCCTGCTCGCAGTGTAGTATCATGCCCAAAAACGTAGTCCTGCTGTACGACAAGTTGATGCTCTCCCACGATACCGGCCAGCTGCATCCCGAGCGGCCGGATAGGCTCTACGCCATCCAAGACGCGCTTCGCTGCGCTGAGGTACCCGGCGTGCGCTGGCAAGCCCCCAAGCCGGCCACCCGAAAACAGATCGAGCGCATCCACACCTGCGACCACGTCGACCAGATCGAAGCGTTCCGCGGCCGCGCCGGGCGCCTCGACGCCGACACGCCGCTCTCCGAAGACAGCGTGGCGGCCGCCTACTTGGCCGCCGGCGCCGCCATCGACGCGGTCGACGTCGTCCACAAGAACCCCAGCGAGAGCGCCTTCGCGCTCGTGCGCCCGCCCGGCCACCACGCCGAGCGCGACCAGGCGATGGGCTTTTGCCTGTTCAACAATATCGCCGTCGCCGCCGCCCACGCCGTCGATACGCTCGGCTACAAGCGCGTGCTCGTCATCGACTGGGACGTCCACCACGGAAACGGCACCCACTACTCGTTTTACGACCGCCGCGAGGTGATGGTCTTCAACACCCACCGCTACCCGTTCTACCCGGGCACCGGCCAGGCCAAGGAGACCGGCATCAGCAACGGCGCGGGCTACACGGTCAATGTGCCGCTCCCCCCGGGAATGGGCGACGGGGACTACAAGCACGCCTTCGAGACCGTCCTGGAGCCCATCGCCGACGCCTACGAGCCCGATCTGGTGCTCGTCTCGGCCGGCTTCGACTCGCATCGCCTCGACCCGTTGGGCGGCATGGAAGTCACCTCCGAGGGCTTCGGCGGCCTGTGCACGATGGTCCAGCGCATCGCCGACAAACACGCCGACGGGCGCCTCGCGCTCATCTTGGAGGGCGGCTACAGCCTCGAAGGCCTGTCGCAAAGCGTGCTCAAATGCGTCGAGGTGCTCGCCGGCACCCCCTACGAGATCGACGACGAGCCCAGCGAGAACGGGTACGCGGCGATTGTACGCGCGAGGCGACAGCTTCGGATGTATTGGAACGTGTGAGGCCTACAGAGACGTTAAGCTCGTGGCTGGTCGTCACAGAGAAACAAGTCATTCTCGCCAACTCGGCCACAGTCGCCGGCGTCGAGTTCGACGACTGTCCTCTCCGCATTGCGATCGAAGGCGGAGACTCCTTCGATCCGGTGAATGAACCCTTCCCGACCGCGCTCGTTTGCTTCAAACCTCTCCCAAACCTCTTCAGGGAGCGCCTCCAGGATACGGCAGCGAAGCAAGATCTCAGTGCTCTTGTGCATCCCTGTCGGTTGGTTCTCCTTTGCCTCCCACTTCATCACCGACTGGTGGGAAGTCATGCCCACGAGTTGGGCGAAGTCGGCGAGCGTCTTCTGCATCCACTGGCGGATGAACCGAACCTGGCGTCCACTGAGAGGTTCTGGGCGATGCGCCAGCAACCACAAGACTGCGTGCTGGAAGTCATGGGCGTTGACCTGCGGCGCGACATCCCCTCGCACCTGCGCCATGGGTACGTTCTTGAGAAGCACCGGAAAGCCGAGGCTCCAGTCTTCAAACTCGTCTCGAATATGAGTTTGCATCGCATTTCCTTACTAGTTCAGGTCGATCACGGTGACCACGAGCATGTCATCATCGAACGTCACGATGATACGAAGCTCGCGCTCGTCAGCCACCGTCTTGCCTCTCACGGCGTAGTTCCAAGCCTGATAAGTCTCGTCAAAGCGGTCTTTTCTCTTCTCGTGCCACCCATGCGTCAGCACAAATTCGACTTCCGGACGAGTGATAGCCCGCTGTGCGCCGCGTTGTTGGGCGTGAGTTGTGAGCAGATAATCGCCGGACTCTACATGCTCAGAAACGACCTCCAACAAATTGTCGAGCTTCTTCGGTCGCCCCATTTCTTGCAGCTCCCTTGGCGAAATGTAACCTAGTTACACTCTCATGACAACGTGCGGCCGATTGCCGCCCCCTCTTTACTGTTTTCGGCAATCTGCAGAAATTGTTGCGTGGAAGCCGAGAAATCAGCCCGTGGCAAGACGTATGGCGGGATATTTTCTGTTTCGGAGTAAGTGGCGTCCGTCGACGTCTTCGAGCAATCTGCCCAAGACTCGACACACGCCTCGCGAGGTGCACGAACGATCGAGCCGCGACTCGATACAGCTCCGGAAAGGTGGACGAACCAATAAGGTCGCGAAGAATTGCGTCGGGCAAGCTCCGAGATATCGCGACCTGAGACCCGCCCCTCAGATTTGGATATGCCAGATCTCCGCGCCCGACACCCCGGTCGGAGTCTGCAACCCCGTAGGACTCTCCGTTCACCATCGGACGTCAGCCCGAGATATCCGACCATTTCGAGGTTGAGTGTCGACAGGCGCCCTGAAGGGTGCTCCCACTCGCCAGGAGTCTATGGGACTCGAACTCGGACGTCCTCAGAACCTTCCGGACGCGATTTTTCGCGACCCAAGAAGGTCGAAGAGCTCTTCGCTGGGCGTCGGGTGTCAGCGAAGAGCTCTTCAAAGTTCGTTTTGAAGGTCTGCCCTCAACCTTGCTGGGCGGTCAACAGCTGCAGAATCTCGTCGAGGCCGAGCATCTCGGCCAGGTCGGCGGGGGTCTTGCCGTTCCACATCGCGGCGGTGGTGTCCGCGCCCTCCTCGACGAGCAACTCGACGAGCACGAGGCTGCCGTCACGCGTGGCGATATGCAGCGGCGTGGTGCCGTCCTGGGCGGCCACGTTGACGTCGGCGCCCCTTTTCAAGAGCTGTCGCACAATGGACACGTCGCCGCCTTCGACCGCCCAGGTCAGCGCCGTCTGCCCGAAGCGGTTGGCCAAGTGGCAGTCCGCGCCCGCTGCGAGGAGCAGGTTCGCCACGTCGTGGTGCTCGGCCTTGAGCGCCTGAATCAGCGGGGTATCGCCCTCGGGCACGTACTCCCATTGCCCTTCGACGGTGCGCGTGTTGATGTCGGCGCCGTTCTCGAGAAGCTTGCGGACCCGCGCGACGTCGCCCTCACGCGCCGCCTCGACGAGCGCATAAGCCTCTTCACCGACATCTTCGATCACCTGGGCGCGGTGGTCTTCTTCGCCAGCCGCAAGCCGACGCTCGAGCTCGTCGACGGGCACGTCCCAGTCGACGCCCATCAGAGCGAGATGCTCGGCGGCGGCCTGCGCCGACTCGACGGTGACCACCGAGATGTCGTTGGGGACCTCGAGCAACACCAGGTTGTCGGCGTCGCTCACCGATACGCGTTTTCCTTCGTCGAGCGCGTCGAGCCACGACAAGACCACCTCGCAATGCGCCGGCGACAGCGACGTATCGTGCGACCACGGCATCGTGAGCACCTCACCGAACATCGCCTCACGCGCGTCGAGGCCGAAGCCGGCCAACTGCTCGAGCCCGTCGGCCCAGTTGGTGTTCATCGGCTGGCTCATCCCACACTCGTCGCCTCGGCACCACAGCCCCGCCGACGCCAGGTGCTCGACCGCCTCGGCGGCGTACTCGCCGAGCTCGCGAAGCTCGTCGGGCAGGTCCTCGAACCGCTCGAGCGGCTCGCGCTCTTCTTCGGGTAGATAGGCTTCGTAGTATTGGGACTCGTCCGACGCCGCCAGCCCCACGAGCGCCTTGTCGTTCCAGGCCAGGCAAAAGTGCTCGCCCATGCCGTTGTCGAAGACGTAGCGCCCGTCCTCGGCGCTCTCCTGCCAGTCGCCGGCGTTGATGCCAAAATACATCATGCTCAAGCTATACAGCGCATGATGCAGGCGTGCCTGACGGACCACTCGATCTCGAGAAAACTCCATCGCTTCCTCCCACTTGGTAAGGTTCAATTTTGTACGACGTGGGAGGAATCGTAGCATCGATGGACGAGGTCGTCATTCATCCAATTTGCGGCGCTCCGCGGAGCGCGCGTGGCCTTCGAGGCCCTCGAGCCGCGCCAACGCGATCGCGTCGTCGACGAGTTCCTGGGAGGCCTCGAGGTCGTCCATCTCCATCCAGGTGCGCACCCGCAGGAAGGTGAAGACCGACAGGCCGCCGGTCGAGCGGGCGGTGCCGCCGGTGGGCAGCGTGTGGTTGGGGCCGGCGCCGTAGTCGCCCAAGACCTCGGCGGTGCCGTGGCCCACGAAGAGGCCGCCGTAGTGGTTGACCTTGTCGGCGACCTGGGCGGCGTCTTCGACGATGACCTCGAGGTGCTCGGCGGCGATGCGGTCGCACAGGTCGATGCCCTGCTCGACGCTCTCGGCGATGACGGCAAAGCCGTTTTCGAGGGCGGCCGAAGCGGTCTCTTTGGTAGGCAGAATGTCGAGCTGGCGCACGAGTTCGTCGTCGACGGCCTTTACGAGCGCTTTGTCGAGCGAGATGAGAATCGGCAGCGCGTCGGGGTCGTGCTCGGCCTGCGCGAGCAGGTCGGCGGCGACGGTGACCGGGTCGGCGGTATGGTCGGCAAAGACCACGAGCTCCGAGGGCCCGGCGAGCATGTCGATGCGCACCCGCCCGCTGACGAGCTTTTTGGCCGCGGTGACCCAGCGGTTGCCGGGGCCGACGACGACGTCACACGCGGGCACTTCGCCCGCACCGTAGGCCATCGCGGCGATGGCTTGCGCCCCGCCGATGCCCAGCAACGCGTCCGCGCCGGCGACCGCAGCCGCGGCGAGCGTGACCTGGTCGGGCTTGGGCGAGGCGACCCAAACGGTCTCGACGCCAGCGACGCGTGCGGTGCACGCGGTCATCAGCACCGACGACGGCAGCGGGAAACGCCCGCCCGGCGCGTAGCACCCGGCGCGGTCGACCGGCACGACGGTGTGCCCTGCCCGGCCGCCTGGAATCGGCACGTCGACGTCGGTAATGGCGTCGCGCTGCGCCTTGCAGAACGCCTCGATCCGCTCGGCGGTGCGCTCGAGCACGCCGCGCTGCTCGTCGGGCAGCTCCTCGAGCGCGGCCTCGAGCTGCTCGCGCTCGTAGATCGCCGGCTCGCCGTGCTGGATATCGCCCAGGCGCAGCCCGTGCTCGTACAGCGCCTCTTCGCCGCGCTCACGCACGTCGTCGACGATCTTCGCGGCCTCGCGAAGGGTGTCGGCGTCGACGGCGTCGCGGCGCAGGTAGGGGACTTCGTCGGGGGCGAGTAGTTTGAGGAGTTTGGTTTTCATCGTTCACTCTTTTGCGTCGCCTTTGCGGCGGGTGACCTTCAGGGCGCGGCGGTCGAGTTCGCGTTCGACGTCGCGCAGGCTCACGCCTGCTTTGGTGGCGGCGACGAGGGCGAAGTAGAGGACGTCGGCGGTCTCCCAGGTGACTTCGTCTTTGGTGTCCGCCTCGGCGAGTTCGCGGGCTTCTTCGAGGAGCTTCTTGCCCAGAAGCTCGGGGTCTTCGAAGAGTCGCTTCGTATAGGAACCTTCCGGGGCGTTCTCGAGGCGGCTCTGCAGCGTGCGCTCGAGGGCGGTGAGCCCGTCGTCGTCGCCCCAGCAGGTGCGCGTGTCTTTGTGGCAGAAGCCGGGCCCGTGCTGGCGCACGCGGAAGCGAACCGCGTCGGAGTCGCAATCGAGGTCGATGCTCAGCAGGTCCTGGGTCGCCCCGCTCGTCTTGCCTTTGACCCACAGGCCGCGCGAGCGCGACTGGTAGACTCCCTGCTGCAGGTCGACGGCCTCGCGCAGGCTCTCGTCGCTCGAGTAGGCTAGGCCCAGCGCCTTGCCGTATTCGTCGCACACCACCGTCGGGTAGAGCCCGTCGGGGCGGTCGGAGCTAATCGGCGCGCAGATAGCGTCGGCCAGGTGAATCTTGTCGGTGTAGAGCGCCATGCCCACCTGGGCGTCGACGCCCAGCTTGTGCAGCGCGGCGAGCTCGTCGAGCGTGCTCACGCCGCCGGCGACCGTCAGGTGAGCGTCGCCGGCTGCTTCGAGCAGCGCCTCGACGCGCTCGAGGTCGGTGCCCTCCAGGCGCCCTTCGCGCTCGACGAAGGTGACCATGAAGCCACCGACATACTCGCGAAGCTCCTCCATGCGCTCGACCACCCCGCGGCCCGTCTTGGTCTGCCAGCCCTCCACAACGACCTCGCCGTCGACCGCGTCGAGCGCGGCGATGACGCGCTCGGGCGGAAGCTCGCGCAGGATCTCCGGCCTGGCGGCGGTGCCCAGAATGATCTTGTCGGCGCCGGCGTCGAGCCACTCGATGGCGGTGTCGACGTCGCGGATGCCGCCGCCCACGCGGACTCGGCCCATCGAGCACAGCTCGCGGATGAGCTCTTTATTCGAGCCCTTGCCGAGCGCGGCGTCCAGGTCGATCACGGCGACGTCGCCGGCGAGGCGAAACTTCTCCATGATCGGGCGCGGGTCGCCGGCGTCGACTTCTTTGTCTTCGGCTTTGCCGCCTACGAGTTGGACGGCGTTGCCGTCCATGATGTCTATGGATGGGATGATCATTGAAAGTCCAAGCCTTTGGAGGCAGACCTTCCAGGTCTGGTCCAGCGCTGGAAGCGCTGCCTCCTATTGTCGTCAGATGCTCTGTCGAACCTCGAAGCCAGCTTCCGCCAACTCCTCTTTGACCTCGGCGACCGTGTAGTCGCCCTCGTGGAAGATCGAGGCGGCGAGGACGGCGTCGGCGCCGGCGTCGAACGCTTCGGCGAGGTGCGTGGGGTTGTCGGCGCCGCCCGAGGCGATGATCGGGATGGGGACGGCGTCGGAGGCGGCTTCGAGCAGCGTCAGGTCGTAGCCCTCGCGGGTGCCGTCGCGGTCCCAGCTCGTCAGCAGGATTTCGCCGGCGCCGCGGCGGTAGACCTCGCCGATCCACTCGATGGCGTCGATGCCGGTGGGCTTTCGGCCGCCGCTGACGACGACCTCCCAGCTCCCCTGCCCGTCGCCTTTGGCGTCGACGGCGATGACGGTGCACTGGCTGCCGAAACGCTCGGCCATCTGGTCGACGATGTCGGGGTTTCGGACCGCGGCGGTGTTGATGGAGACCTTGTCGGCGCCGGCGTTCAGAAGTTGCTCGGCGTCGTCGAGCTCGCGCACGCCGCCGCCGACGGTCAGCGGGATCGACAGGCGCTCGCGGATCTTGCGCACGGTCTCGAGCTGCGTGCCGCGGCCCTCGGGGGTCGCCGAGACGTCGAGCATGACGATCTCGTCGGCGCCCTGCCCTTCGTAAGCCGCCGCGAGCTCGTCGGGCGCGCCCTGGTCGCGAAGGCCCTGGAACTTGACGCCTTTGACCACGCGGCCGTGTTTGACGTCGAGGCATGGAATGATGCGTACGGTCAGCATTGTAGCCACCTCTCGAGCAAGCCGAGGCCCCATTTGCCGGAGATCTCCGGGTGGAATTGGCAGGCCAAGATATTTTCGCGCTCCATCGCCGCCACAAAAGGCCCGCCGTGCTCGGCCGTCGCCGGCGACCAGCCCTCGGGCGCCTCTCGGAGGCGGTAGGAGTTGGCAAAATAGGCGTAGCCGCTGGTCAGGAGCCGACACGATTCGTCGGCGGCCACGCGGTTCCAGCCAAATTGGGGGATGCGCACGGTGTCGGGAAAGCGCGTGATCTTGGCGGGCACGATGCCCAGGCCCTCGACGCCGGCGCTCTCCTCGCTCTCCGCGCACAGGAGCTGCAGGCCCAGACATACCGCCAAGAGCGGTTTTCCGGCCGCGGCGCGCTCGACGAGCGCCTCGCGCATGCCCAGCTCCTCGATGCGCTGCATGCCCGCGCCGAACGAGCCGACGCCGGGGAGCACGACCCAGTCGTCGCCGCGCACATGGTCTGGATTTTCGGTCAACTCCGGCTCACCGCCCAGGCGGCGAAACGCGGCCATCATCGAGGCGATATTGGCCACGCCGGTCTTGATGATATGGACCTTTTTGGTCGCCATCGTCACAACACTCCTTTGGTGCTCGGCACGTCGTCGGTCCCGGTGCGGGCGACGGCCTTTCGAAGAGCAATCGCCATCGCCTTGAAGGCAGCTTCGGCCCGGTGGTGGTCGTTGTCGCCGCGCAGCACGTCGACGTGAATCGCCGCGCGCGCCTCCATGGCGAACGATTGGAAGACATGGCCGATATTCTCGCAGGCCAGCTGGCCGATCGACTCACGCTTCAGCCCCAGGTTGACGACTGCGTAGGGCCGGCCGGACAGGTCGACGACGACGCGGGCGAGCGCCTCGTCGAGCGGGGCGTAGGCGTGGGCGAAGCGCTCGATGCCGCGGCGCTCGCCGAGCGCCTCGTGAAAGGCACGGCCCAGCGCCAACGCGCAATCCTCGACGGTGTGGTGGTCGTCGACCTCCAGGTCACCGTCGCACTCGAGCTGCAGGTCGAAGCGGCCGTGCTTGGCCATCGCGCCCAACATATGATCGTAGAAGCCGATGCCCGTCGAGATGTCGGACGTGCCCTCTCCGTCGAGGTTCAGGCGTAGCCGAATATCGGTCTCGCGGGTGGTTCGCTCGATTCTGGATTCACGACTGCTCATGGCAAATACTCCTCGAGTTCGTCGACGCCGTGCAACACGACCGCGCAGCCCGAGCGGGTCAGCGCCGGCTCGAGCACGTTGTGGTCGTGGCCGGGCGCGATCATGCCGATGGGAAGCACGCGCGCGCCGCGCGCGGCCTTGGCGTCGTCGGGTGTGTCGCCCACGAGCCAACCGGTACGCGCGTCGAGCCCTTCCAACAAGAGTTCGACCGGCTCCGGGTCGGGCTTGAGCTTGGCATCTTCCATGCAGACGACCGCGCCGAAATACTCGGCGATGCCCTTCTCGCTCAAAAAGCGCTCGGCGTCCTTGCGCGGCCGCCCGGTCACGATGCCGAGCTTGTAGCGCTCGGCCAGCGAGGCCAAGTACTGAGATTCACACAGCAGCGATTCGGTGCGCCGAAGCCCGGGCTCCTCTTCGGTGCCCTGATAGATCTGCTCGAAGCGCTCGGTCACCTCGTCCAGGCTCGCCTCGACACCGCGCTCGGCGAGCATGCGCCGGGTCAGAATCCAGTCGTTGTTGGCGTCGCCGGCGGCCTTGGCCTCGGAGATGTCTTCGGGGGTGAGCTCGACGCCGAACGACTCGGCCGTAGCGACGATCGATTTGCGGTACGACTGGGAGACGTCGGCCAGAACGCCGTCGAGGTCGAAGAGGATCGACTCGGGGGCGAAGATCGTGTCGATCGCGTGCTGCAAGCGCTCGAAATTGGCCTCGTCGCCCGGGCAGGTGATGCGCAGCGCGTCGTCGAGCAACTCGTTGCCCGGAAAGGCGCGCACCATGATGCCCATGCCGGCCAGTGCATCGCGCACCCAGAGGGCGTCGTCGGTGCGCGCGAACACGAAATTCCCCTGCGACGGCGTGACACGAAGCCCCGCCTCGCTCAGGCGCGCCTCGAGTGCGCCGCGCTCCTCTTTGACGCGTTCGACAAACGAGGCGACCCGGGCGTCGCCCTCCTCGAGCCTGCGCGCCACAAAGGCGAGCGAGGGACCCGAGACCGCGTACGGCAGGCCGGCGGTGTGCATCCAGTCGATGACCTGCGGGCTGCTCAACGCGTAGCCGACGCGCACGCCGGCCATGCCCCACGCCTTCGACATCGTGCGCGTGACGACCGTGTTCGGGTACTCGAGGGCGACCTGGGTGAGGTTCTCCTCGCCGAACTCGACGTAAGCGTGGTCGACGATGACGAGCGCGTGCGGCGCGGCTTCGGCGATGCGACGCACGTCGTCTGCAGTCGCCACGGCGCCTGTCGGGTTATTCGGGCTGACGATGGCCACCAACGTGGTCTGGTCGTCGATGGCGTCGAGGACCGCCTCGGTCGGATACTCCGGCCCCTCCCAGGGCACCGAGACGACCTCACCGCCGGCCCGCGCGGCGAACCGGCGAAACATGACGAACGTCGGCTCGGGCAGCACCATATTGCGGCCCGGGGCGAGCAGCGCCCGGCAGATGCGGTCGAGCGCGTCGTCGGCGCCGGCGGTCACGATGACCTGCTCGCGGTCGACCCCCTCGCGCTCGGCGATGAGCTCTTCGAGCGGCTTGGCGTTGGGGTAGTCCCGGAGCAAGTCGACGCCGCGCTCACCGAGCGCGTCCAACACGGTGTCGGTGGGCGCCGGCCCCTCATTGCCGTGGAGGTACAGGTCGACCGGAATCTCCGGGCGCGGCACCGAATAGGCGGTGATGCCAGTGATGGCTGGGGATGGTTTGAGTTTTGGCATGGGTTCGCCGTTCAAGGAACAATCTGAGCCAACGAAGTCACCACGATATCCGTCCCGCCATGCTCTTTGAGCTCGGGAATGACCGTCGGCAACACGTCGCGCGGCACGGCCGCTTTGACCGCATAGCCCGACTGACTGTGCAGCGGCGAGATGGTCGGCTCGCGCATGCACGGCAGGACATCGACGAGCTCGTCGAGGCGGTCGGCGGTCACGTTGACCTCGACCATGACGCGAGCGCGCGCCTCGAGCACCGAGCGAAGCACCATGACCAGCCGGTCGACGGCTTCTTTCTTGTCGGGGTCCTCGAGTACGTCGGGGTGGGCGTACAGCCGCGTCGACGAGGTCATCAGCTCACCGACGACCTCCAGATCGTTGGCTTCGAGCGTCGAGCCGGTCGCCGAGTTGTCGACGATGCAGTCGGCATCCTCGGGCGGGAAGACCTCGGTGGCGCCGAAGGACTTGACCACGCTGGCGTCCAGCCCCTCGTCTTCGATCCACTGCTCGGTCAGGCGCACGTACTCCGAGGCGATGACCAGGTGACGGTCGGGCAAGCCGCCGTCGTGGGCGTCGAGCAGCTCGCGCGGGGCGGCGGCGACCAGACGCACCGGGTCGAGGCCGGTGTCGAGCACCTCGACGAGCTCGGCGTCGAGCTCGGCGACCCAGTCGGCGCCGGCAAAGCCGATGTCTCGCGATCCCAGATGGAGCATCTCGACGATATTCTGCGGCTTGAGCAGCTTGACCTCGACGCCCTCGAGCGAAATCTTGGGACGATAATTGCGGCTGCCGTGATGCAGACGGATGCCGGCTTCGGCCAGAAGGTCGAAGACGGCCGTTTTCATGTGGCCTTTGGGCAGAGCGAGGCGAAGTAGCGGGGTTTCTTGGGTTTCGTCGCGGGCAGGCATCGTCGTGCTCCTGTGTGTAGGTCACAGTGGGTCGCTGAATGTATATGCCCTCGGGCACTGGGAATCAACTGCAGCGCTTCCCAAAAGGCCCGGAATCCTGTACCACATCGCGTTGTTGAACTGATTCGAGATTGTCTACCCAGCCACCCTTTGTTGGCGAAGATGAACGATATATCCAAAGCAGACCAGCCCCAATCAGACCAGCAAGTTGACCAGCCCGACGCTGACCAGCCCCAGTCAGGCCAGCAAGCTGACCAACAGGAACAGCAAGTCGTCGAGACCGACGTCACTCGCGTGCAGCTCGGCGACACCGAAGTCATCCTCATCGGCACCGCGCATATCTCGCAGGAGTCGGTGGAGACTGTCGAGCGGGTCATCGAGGCCGAGCAGCCCGACGTGGTCGCCGTCGAGCTCGACAAGGAGCGATTCCAGTCGCTGCGAAACGAGACCAACTGGGAAGATCTCGACCTGCTCGAGATCATCAAGAAGGGTCAACTGACCTTCTTGCTGGCTCGCCTGGCGCTGACCGCCTTCCAGAAACGCATGGGCGGCTACACGGGCGTGAAGCCCGGCGCCGAGATGTCGGCCGCCATCGAGGCCGCCGAGGCCAACGGCGTCGAGGTCGAGCTCATCGACCGCAACGTGCGCACCACCTTGTTGCGCGCCTGGCGAAACACCCCCTGGTGGCGCCGCGCCGAGCTGGCCATGATGCTCATGATGGGCGTCTTCCAGCGCGGCGAGGTCAGCGAGGAGGAGCTCAGCGACCTGCGCGAGATGCAAAATATCTCGGTCATCCTCGACCAGCTCGGTGAGGCTCTGCCCGACGTCAAAGAGGTGCTCGTCGACGAGCGCGACACCTTCATGGCGCACAAGCTGCAGAATATCGACGCCAAGAAGGTCGTCGCCGTCATCGGCGCCGCCCACAAACCCGGCATCCTGCGCCAGATCGAGCAAGCGATTCCCGAGGCGACCGTCGAGGAGATTTCGACCGTCCCGCCCAAGCACCCGATCTCGAAGGTGCTCCCGTGGATCCTGCCGGCCATCGTCATCGGCGTCTTCGTCTGGGGCTTCTTCAACGGCGACACCACCCAACTCAAGACCGCCGCGTGGGCGTGGGTGCTGTCGAACGGCATCCTGTCGGCCCTGGGCGCGGTCATCGCGCTGGCCAACCCACTCACGGTCATCGCCGCCTTCATCGCCGCCCCGCTCACCTCGTTGAACCCCACGGTGGGCGCAGGCATGGTCACCGCGCTCGTCCAGACGATCGCGTCGTCCCCCAAAGTCAGTGATTTCCAGACCATCGGCGACGATATCGCCGAGTGGAAGGGATGGTGGAGCAACAAGCTCGGGCGGGTGTTGTTGGTGTTTTTGTTCTCGTCGATCGGCAGCTCGATCGGGACGTTTGTGGCGTTTGGGTGGTTGAAGAATCTTCTTTGAGAATCCCTTGCTTCCCGTCGCGTCCCCTCCGTCGGCTTCCGCTACGCTACAGCCGACACCTCCCCTCGCGCTGAAAAACGCGCTGGGGAGGAACCTGCACCTCTGAACCACCTACCTTCCTTGCAATCCCCTTCCCCAGCGCGCTTTTCAGCGCATGGGGAAGTGCCTCGCGTAGTCTGCGAGGCGAAGGGGACGTTACAAAAAGCGAGGGATTCACAGTAACAGCCGGGGCGCGGTGCTCTGCGCCGCCGCGATGCGTCTCGCGTCGCCTCGCGTGGTCGACCTGCTTGCCGACCGCGGCTCGACCGCGCAAGCAACCTCGTGTACGCTTCCTGCAAACCAAACCTTCGATACGCTCTCGAACCGTCGAGGGGGATCCCATGACGACAAACAGCTCTCTCGACTTCTGGCGAGGCACGCTTGCGGTCTTGGTGTTGGTCGCTCTTACGGGCACATCGGCGACGGCACAGGCCGATGACAGCATGCAGGACGAGTGGTACGGCTGGCAGATCATGCCCGTCGACGCCGCATCAGTTGGTCTGATGGTGTGTGGCATGGCCGAACTCGAACAGACCGCGATGTTCAGCGGATTCGCTGGCTATGCGCTGGGAGGGCCGATCGTTCATCTGGCTCACGAGCAGTGGTGGAAGTCGGTGGGTAGTCTGGGCCTTCGGCTCGGGGTTCCGACGACCAGTGTATTAATCGCCAGCGCTTTCAGCTCGAGCAGCGGCAATTCCCAGGCAGCGTTCGCTGATGCGATGGGCAAAGGGATCTTGGCGTTGGGGCTGGGCGCCGTAGCCGCGATGGCACTCGACTACATATTCCTCGCCCGAAAGCCCATGCCCTCGTCGAATAGCTCGGCTTCCCAGGTGCAGATGCTACAATTGCGATGGCAGTTTTGAGCTCGAGGTCTCACGGTGTCAGCCACCGTCTTGCCCGGCCTAGACACGAAGTGGGCGCGGGCGCTGGAACATGGTGCAACATACCATGGTGTTCGAGAGAAGGTGACGGAAGCGATGGCCCGGCAACACTACCACATCTTGTTGTTCACGCTCGTCTGCTGCAGTTGCTCGACAACGAGCGAAGTTGAACATGGTGCGACGCGCCCGTCCCGACCAGTGTCGGCAGCGACGAAGCCAGTCGAACAGCGTACTGAGGGGAACGCTGCTCGACTACCTCACACTGTTGGCATACGTGCCGAGAAGGCCGAGAATGATAATGTCGACAAGCCCTGCGAGATGTTGACGTGGAGCTTTGCTACACCGGACTCAGCAGAGTTGACTCAGTATCAGCCGCCTCAGTGTACCTACCCAGGGACCTATCCAGCGCAGCCCGTCTCACCGTCCGAAACACGCGTCTTTCTTCCTAGCGGCGACTCGAATGAATTCTATGTCGTCGAAGCGCCTCATCTAATGGATTTCTTGGGAGGCAAGCGCGGTCCGAGCCAGACCTTCGAGCCGCCGGTCAAGGAGGGATGCGATCAGCGATGGACTCCGGTGCAGTGGCTCGATGACTGCGCATTTCTCTTCGAGGTGGGCATCTGCGATGTCGAAGAAGCGTTTATCAAAGACTTCTGTACTGACGAGTTGTCACAAATAACAACGCGCGAACGCTCTCGCGCCGGAGACCTACAAATGCGCTCCTCGGTTTCAGGCGACTACTTGTTGATACGGCGTGGCGAACAATGGCGAATCGCCTCTCGCGAGGACGTCGCGGAAGGCGGCTTCGAGCAATCTCAGCCGATCGATGTTGGGAAGCAGCAGGAAGTCCGCGGCAACAATTTTCGGGCAGAGAGGTTGCCCGACGGCAAACTCGAAGTGATTTGGATATCGGCAGGTCAGTGACATTCACTTTGCATCTCGGCATCTGTCGTCTGTCATCCGCCGCAGATCCTGAGCCTCATTGTTCCTAGACCACGTTCGGCGGGCCGGAGGCGCCGCCGGCGGTCGCGACGACCGCGCCCCACCTCAGCTGAACGCCACAACCAAGCCGGGGCGCGGTGCTCTGCGCCGCCGCGACGCGTCTCGCGTCGCCTCGCGTGGTCGACGCGCGACCGCCCACACACGTTTGGCGGTCGGTCTAACAGTCTTGGTTGAACTACTCGTCGTCGCCGGTCGGCGGCGTCGGAGGGAGCTTCTGAGCGCCGTGCAGCACAGCTAACACTTCCACGGCGTCGTCGGTGGTGCGATAAATCACTCGGTAGGAGCCGCGCCGATCTCGCGAACAGAAGCCGTGCCGTATTCAGGCACAGCCCTGCCAGACTGAGGGAAAGTTTCCAGTCGTGTTGGAGCACTGAGAAGGTCGGCAACGACGCGATCGGCCTCAGCTGGCGCGTCTTCAGCGATGTACGCGCGAATCGACTCGAGGTTGCGAGCGGCGTTGGCGGTCCAGCGAACCTTCATTCGTCATCCAGACCAAGACGCTCGCGCAACTCCTCGGTGCTCATCGTACGTCCTGCTTCGGCATCTTGCAGACCCTGCTCGATCTGCTGACGCACGTGCATTGCGTACTCGAGGTCTTTCCATGTCGCGTCTTCGGGAAGCTCGTCGATTAGACGGTGTGCTTCTTCTTTGATGTTCGGGGTCGCCACAACAAGCCTCCGGTCTCGAGTTTCCCGACAATCTTACCACTTTGGCGTCAGTTTCCAACCTGGGAGCCGGGAGGTTGACGCAGTAAGATCCGCTACCGTTTCACCTCCCTTGCTGGCTGAGAAGTCCCCTCCGTCGGCCTTCGCTACGCTACAGCCGACACCTCCCCTCGCGCTGAAAAACGCGCTGGGGAGGAACCTGCACCTCTGAACCACTTCCCTTGCCTGCAATCCCCTTCCCCAGCGCGCTTTTCAGCGCATGGGGAAGTGCCGAGCGCGCCGGGAGATAGGATCGAAGAACGCCCCCTGAAGGGTGTACGGTGTGGTTGCGATTCCAATCCACCATTCACCCAAAAGGAGGCGTGATGAGTACTATGTACGTTGGCGCAGACATTCACAAGTCGACCTCAACCGTTGTGGTCAAAGACGAGCAAGGGAGGACGGTAAGCAAGTGGGTCGGCCACACCAGCGCAGAGAATCTGTCGACGCAGGTCATGGCCATCCCCGGTACAGTGCACATGACCTTTGAAGAGTCTCCGTACGCTGCTTGGATGTGGGATACGCTGCATCCGCTTGTCGACAAGCTGGTGGTGTGTGACCCGAGACGAAACAAGCTCATTGCCGAAGATGACAAGAGTGACGAAATCGATGCGGAGACCCTGGCTGATCTGCTCCGCGGTGGATTCCTCAAGCCAGTGTACCATGGCTCCCATAGCAGCCGTGATATTCGCCATCTGGTCAAGAGTTATCAGCAGGTCATCTCGGATCGAGTGCGCATTAAAAACCGTTTATGCGGGCTCTTCGACGGCTACGGTGTTCGGACAAACGCCAAAGAGCGCTACACATGTGATCAAAAGGCTCGCGAGACACTGCTCAAGAAGCTTCCAGGGCGCGGCATCCAACAGCGAGGGCGTCGACTCTATGTCCAGCTTGATCTGCTCGATGAACTGGTCGACGAGGCCCTTCGAGACATGATCGCTGAGGCTCGGCGCTTCGATGCCTTCGAATGGATCAAGAGCATCCCGGGATTCGGTGATAAGCGAGCTGCCGCGACCATCGGCTGGGTGCGCACCCCCCATCGGTTTCGAGGCAAGCGCCAGTTCTTCAAGTATGTCGGATTGGCTGTCGTGCATCGAAGCACGTCAGATTGGAGGCAAGGAGCAAAAGGCCTCGAGCGAAAGAACAATGGCCAGACGATGGGGCTCAACAACAAGTACAGCCGGCCGCTCAAAGATATCATCAAAGGCGCCGCAGTGACGGCCGCAACGACGGACCCGGCATGGGGCGCACATGAGGCTGCACTGATCGATGACGGGATGGACCGGGAGATCGCCCGGCTGACCATCGCCCGGAAGCTCGCGTCGATCTTATTGTCCATCTGGAAACGAGGAGAACACTACAACGCAGAAAAGACAGTGCTAAGAGGGTCGTGACGTCCACCTGACTCGGAGCGCCAGCTGGCGAGTCCGTGAACAGCGTGGGACGACCTGGTCGGGAAGAGACTCTCGTCGCTTCGTGAGCCGGCTCAAGCCAGCCGAGTTCCACTGGGAGATTAGTCCACCCGCATGACCAGAACTTATCTTGGCCCTCGAGGTCCAAATAGGAGCGTGGTCGGCACTTTTGCTACGACCCGATTTAGATAAATGCCCCCCATGAGCATTCACCCAGACTTGTCGCAGGAGATCTCCGAACATACGGGGGTTCCGGACGACACAACCGGTGTTGCCGGGGGCTAGAAGCTCAAAAGACGAGGGCCCCTTGGAACGAACCACTCTGCTCTTGACCTTCTTCTTCATAGGAGCGAAGCGACCAAGTACCCTTGGGGTGCAGTCTGCGAGGCGAAGGGGCCCGTGCAAAAAGCAAGGGATCTCACTGAGAGCTCACCGCCCCCCACCCTTCACTTCCACACCCGGCCTGCCGCCGCGGTCTTTCATGTTGTTCACGATAAAAACGCTGGCGCCGAACGGGCCGCATTGGCGCTGGTCGCGCCAGAAGTTCCAGTGGATGTAGACCTTGCCGTCGGGGCTGACGATCTCGCCGGGGGGGCTGCGGTGCGGCCCGATCATGTACGAGATGGAGACGGCCTCGGCGTCGAACATCAACTCGCCGGAGGATTCGACGATATTGACCGAGTCGACCTTGCCTGACTTGGCGTCGATGACGAACTCGAGCTTGCTGTTGAGGCTCGAGTCGTTGAGCGGGTGGCCGGCCGGGTACTGGGTGTCGAGGCGCGGCAGGTAGCTCGCGCCCCAGTGGGCGTGGATCTTTCGGTGGATGCGGCCGATGTAGTTGGCGTAGATCGCCGGCTTGGCGTTGACGCCGGTGTGGTTGCCCGGTTTGACCTCGGTGATGTGGTTCTCGAGGCTGGCGCGGACGGCCTTCTCGCGCTCCTTCCAGCCGGCCAAAAGCTTGCGGCCCCGCGTCTCTTCTTTCATCTGGCTTTTGAGCTTCTTGTCGGTCTCGCCGAAGACCTTGTCGTAGTCCTTGGCGGAGGGCTGGAAGAGCTTTTGCGGGTTGACCTTGCCCGACTTGCGCTTGACCACCGGCGAGTCGCTCGCCTCTTTGCGAGCCTCGAGCGCGCCCTCCTCGGCTTCGGCCTCTTCGGCCAGGGTCGGCTCGGAGGCCTCCTGGGCCTGGGGCGGCGTCGGCTCCTGTTCGGTGGGCGCGGGCTTGGTGGGCTCTTCGACGGGTTCGGTGCGCGAGGCGAGCTCTTCGGCCTCGTTGGATTTCTCCTCCGAGCCGGTCAGCTCCTCAATCTCCTCGGGGACGGTCTTTCCGGGGAGCACGTCCTTGGTCGTCGTCTCGCGGGCGCGGGTCTCCTCTTCGACCTTGTTGGCCTGCTGCGACAGATAGTCGGCCTTCTCGGGCATCTCCTCGTTGGTCTGCTGCTGGACCACCTTGCGGTTGAGGTCGACGTCTTCGAGCTCCTTCTTCTCTGTCTGTTCCTCTTTGGGCTCGGGCTTTTCTTCTTCTTTGGGCTCGATGGGCTCGAGCGGCTCGGTCTCGACGAGCTTGTCCGGCTCGGGGTCGGACTCCGGGTCGGGTTCGGCCTCTTCGAAGGTCGTGGTGACCTCGAATTCCTTGTTTTCTTCTTCTTTGGCCCGATTCTTCCATTCGGCGAGCTTGGGCGGCAGGAACACTGCCACGATGATCAAGTGGACCACCACAGAGACCACCACCGCGATCCATGCTCCCTTCTTGTTGTCGCGTTGTGGTCTTTGGGTCATCTTGTCATTGGCTCGCAACGGATGTACAAGCACGGGCCGAGGGCCCGTTCACCGTATGGCAGCGTCAGCTGCATGGACACAAACACACGATGGCTCAACATCTCTTCCATTCGAGGCCGCTTTTTCGGCTCGCCAGTCTTCTCCTCGCGGTCGCCTTCGCCGTTTTATGCGGCTGTTCGCCGTCGATAGGCGACGAGTGCGAGACCGGCTCGGACTGCCCGTCGGGCGTCGGCGCCATCTGTGACAACACCGTCGAGGGCGGCTACTGCACCGTCCCCAATTGCCAGCCGGGCACCTGCCCCGAAGAATCGGTCTGCGTGGTCTTCGATCGCGACACGCGCTTCTGCATGGCGATTTGTGAAGACGACGCCGAGTGCCGCGACGGCTACGCCTGCCGCATGGACAACAACTTCGAGGGCGAGCCGTTCGGCTACTGCTACGAGCCGCCGGCCGAATAAGCCTCACAAGCGAGCCCACCGGGTCGAATCATGGCCTCATTTTGACCGACACCGCAACTGAGAGCAACGTCTCAGACCCGCGCGTCGGTCTAATCTCTTCGATTCCCTAACAAAACTAAGGCACTCCTACTCCAGAACCAGAGTTTTGGCTTCGTCAGGCCAGTGTCTGTCGGCTTGTCCTCCTTCGACGGAGCGCTGCTACGCCTCAGTCGGCCAAACCAACATCCATCTGACCTGACTGTGCCAATTCCTCCGGCTTCCGAAGTAGGAGCGCCTTAGTCGCGATTGTTTTGTCACAACGTCATCGGGTACTCTTTGGGCGCGATGACTGATGTGAGTCGACATATCGTGGTGTGGCTGGCGTTTGTGTGCCTGGCGTTCGCGGCCGGCACCCTTTCGGGGTGCTTTACCGACTACTCGTGCACCGAGATCGGCTGCGAGGGCAACCTGCAGTGCAACGCCTCCACCGGCAAGTGCGAGGCGTTGGTGCGCTCGTGCCAGCCCGGAAGCTGCCCCAGCGGAACCGTGTGCAACGAGTCGACCGGCATCTGCCAGTCGGCCGGCGCTCGGTGCGTCGACGACAGCTGCCCGGCGCGCCAAGTGTGTAACGCGCAGACCGGATTTTGCGAAGCCCGCTCCAACTGCGAGCTCGATCCGTGCGCCTCGGCCGCCGAAGAGTGTGACACCCTCACCGGCCAGTGCGTGCCGCGCTCGTGTGCGGACGACTCGGAGTGCCCGTTTTCGTTCTATTGCGCCGCCTCGGGCGTCTGCCGCTCGGGATGCCGCGTCGACGAAGCCGACGCCTGTCCGGACGGCGAATTCTGCCGCGCTGCCGTCGGCGAGCCCATTGGACAGTGTCGCGAGCAATGCCATGCCGACGATGATTGCCCCCTGGGCCAGCAGTGCGAGCAGACCCGCGACGGCTCCTCCTGCGAGCTCGAGCCCCCCTGCGCCGAAGACGAAGACTGTCGCGGCCAGGCCGTCTGTCGCCAAAATCGCTGCCAGCCGCCGCCGTGCACCGCCAACGCCGACTGCGCCGGTGATGAAGTCTGCGACTTGGCCACCGGCACCTGTGTCGGCGGAAACTGCGAGGAAGACATCCACGCGCCCAACCAGACTCCGGATGAGGCCGCCGAACTCGACCCGGGAAGTTTCGCGCAGCTGCGGCTGTGCCCCGGCAAAGCCGACTGGTTCTCCTTGAGAATGCGCTCGTCGGACGCCTTCGAGCTTCGCCTGGAGCACGCCCCTTCGGCCGACCTCGACATCTTCGTCTGGGGTCCCAACGGCTATCTGCTGGCGGCCAATCAGCAAACCGGACCGGTGACCACCCTCGAGGTGAACTCGCAGGTCACGCAACAGGTCGCCGTCCAAATCGTGGGGCTCGACCTCGACGAGGAGACCTACGATCTCGAGGTGACTCGCAATCCCGACGCGCTCTTTTGCCGCGACGACACGTCCGAGGAGAACGACCACCCCGGCCAGCCGGTGGTGCTCCCCACCGATACGAGCGCGCCGTTCGAAGCCTCGCTGAGCGTCTGCGGCGCTGATGAAGATTGGTTTGTCTTGCCCGAACTGCAGCGAGACCAGGGGCTGGTCGTCGCCCGCTCCGAGGTGACCTCGCAGCTCGTCGTCGAGCTGCTGACGCCCGACGGTTATACCTACGCGCTCGCCCCTCCCTCGGCCATCGAGCCCGACGAGATCCGCCTCGAGCGCCTTGGCGCCGAGGGGGACTATCTGTTGCGGGTGCGCGACTGGTTGTCGCGCGCAGGCACCTATCGGCTGCGCACCCAGGTGCTCGCGCCCTTCGACTGCCCCGACGCCACGGCCCACAACACGGCCGAGACTGCGGTGCAAGTGCCTATCAACGCCGTCCAACTCTACTCGTTCTGCCCCCTCGAGCAGGCCTGGGAGATCGACTGGCTGGCGCTCACGCCCGCGCAACAAGACGGCACCCTGACCGCGCAAGTCGTGGCAGTCGGCGACCTCCCCGACCTCGACGTCGTCGTCTTCGAACAGACCGTCGACGGACTCGAGCGCGTGCGAAGCGCCGCGCGCACCGACCAGTACTACCAGGTCCGCCTGCCGGTCGAAGCCGGGGAGTCCTACCTGTTCCGGATCAGCGCCAACGGCGTGCCCGGCCGTATTGTCGACGGGGTGAACTACCAGGTCTTCTACCGCTACGAGTCGTCGGACTGACGGGCGTCGAGCGACTTCTGAATCTCGCGGAAAATCCCGAACCACAACGATTGCTCGCGCTGGTCGAGACCGGCGCGCAGCAGCACGCTGCGCACCGTGCGCATGATGTGTTCATTGGTGGGCGTCTTGAAGAAGCCGACCCGGTCGAGCACGCCTTCGGCGAGGCCGAACATATGCTCCATCGTCTCGAGTCGCGCCGGCGGATGTTCACTCTCGGGGCGAGTCAACTCGATGCCCGGCGCTTCGACGGCGATTCCGCTGGCGACGCGAAACACCTCCCAGACATTCAAGAGCACCGCCTGTCCCAGGTTCAGCGAGCTGTAGTCGGGACGCGTCGGGATGGTGACCACCGAGCGGCACCGATCGATGGCGGTATTCGGCAGGCCCGAATCCTCGCGGCCGAACAAGTAGGCGACCTTGCCGGTCTCGGCCACCTCGATGGCCTTGTGCGCCGCTCCGCGCGGCTCGGTGAAGACGCGCTGGTGGTGGCGCGGCCTGGCGGTGGTGCCGATGGCGTACACGCATCCCTCGAGCGCCTCCTCGAGGTCGTCGCAGCGCTTGATCTGCGAGATGACGTCGTCGGCCTTCGGCGCGCTGATGGCGATACGCTTCGGGTCGGCTTTGCGCGGGCGAACCAGTCGGATGTCGGTCACGCCGAAGTTCTTACAGGCGCGCACCGTGTTGCCGATATTGATGTCGTCTTGCGGCTCCCACAGCACGACGACCACGTTGTCGAGAAGCTCGCGGGCCTCCCGTTGCTCTCGTTGTTGGTCTCGGTCTTGCTTTTCTTCAGTCATGACGTCTTTCTCACGGTGCTTCAAAAGCAAAAGCCGCCCCGAAGGGACGGCCTCTGCTCTACGAATGTTTTGCGGACTTAGGACGAGCCGTCGTTTCGCCGCTTGGGCTTACGAAGGAAGGTAGGCACGTCCATTTGCTCTTCCTCGGTCGGCGTCAGGCCTCCGGTCGCCGGACGAACGCTGCCGGTCGGCGTGCGGATGAAGCTGGCGCGGCGGTCTTCGTCTTCCTGCTCGCGGTCCTGAGCTTCGAACGTCCCGCTGGTGACGTGGCGGCGACGTTGCCGCTCCTGAGTCTCGTCGGGCTGCGTCTGGTCGGCCTGCGACTCTTCTTGACGCGTCTGTCGCGCGGTGCGCCGGCTGCTTCGACCCTGGTTGCGGCTCTGGGCCTGGTTGGCGACCGACTCCTTCTTCTGGCGACTCTGCTCGAACCCGGTCGCGATGACCGTGATCTGGATCTCGTCGCGCATATCCTCTTCGATGACGTTACCGAAGATGATGTGGGCGTCTTCGTCCGAAGCCGACTCGATGAAGCTGGCCGCGTCGTTGATCTCTTTGAGGGTCAGATCGTAGCCGCCGGTGATATTGATGAGAATACCGGTGGCGCCCTCGATGGAGACGTCTTCGAGAAGCGGCGAGGAGACGGCCATCTCGGCGGCCTCCAGGGCGCGGTCGGGTCCGCTGGCGCGGCCGGTGCCCATAAGCGCGAGGCCCTTGCTGTTCATGATCGTGCGCACGTCGGCGAAGTCGACGTTGACCAAGCCGCGCACGGTGATCAAATCGCTGATCCCTTGGACGGCATGCAGCAACACCTCGTCGGCCTTCTTGAACGCCTCCAAGATGGTGGTGTCCTCGCCGGAGATGGCCAGCAGACGCTGGTTGGGGATCGTGATCAGGGTGTCGACCGCCGAGGCCAGGTTCTGGATGCCCAGCTCGGCCTGCCGGCGGCGCCGCCGCCCTTCGAAGTGGAAGGGTTTGGTGACCACACCGACGGTCAACGCGCCGATCTCGCGACCGATATTCGCGATCACAGGCGCAGCGCCCGTGCCGGTTCCGCCGCCCATACCCGCCGTAACAAACACCATGTCTGCGCCGTGGAGCGCTTCCTCGATGCGCCCCTGATCCTCGAGCGCGGAGTTGCGTCCGATCTCGGGATCGGCTCCCGCGCCAAGCCCCTTGGTCAGGTTGCCTCCCAGCTGGACCTTGACCGGAGCGAGGTTGTTTTCGAGCGCCTGGAGATCGGTGTTGGCGGCGATAAACTCGACGCTGTCGATCCCCTCGGTGATCATGGTGTTGATGGCGTTACCCCCACCGCCGCCGACGCCGATCACTTTGATCTTGGCCGACTCTGGTAGCTGGTCGTCATCGAATTCGAGCATGGTGAGGTACCCCGATGTATCTACAACTCAAGACGTGCAACGGCTGATTTCGCGCCCATTTCGTGGCGTGGTGGGGAAGATAACACTGCCCCTCAAAGCCTTCAAGACTGCGCCGAAGTTTTGAGCCGATATCGGCCCTTAAAACATCTCGGCAAACCATTGACCTACGCGCGAGGCGAACCGGCGATAGAACCCGGGCTCCTCGGCGCTGAAGACGGCGCGCTCGGGCTGACACGAACCGTGCAGCACCAGACCCACGCCGGTGGCGAATTTCGGATTGCGCACCACGTCGACCAAGCCGCCCACGCCCTTGGGCACACCGCGGCGCACCGGCAGGCCGAGCACTTCTTCGGCCAGCTCGGGCATATTCTCTAAAATGGTCGTGCCGCCGGTGATCACCACGCCGCTGGCGATCAGATCTTCGTAGCCCGAGTTTTTGAGCTCGCGACCCACGTACGCAAAGATCTCTTCGACGCGCGGCTCGATGATCTCGCTCAAGATCTGCCGGCTCAACACGCGCGGCGGACGCCCGCCCACCGAGGGCACCTCGATGGTCTCTTCGGGGGAGATCTTGTCGGTCATCGCGCAGCCATATTTCTGCTTGATGCGCTCGGCCTCGGCCATCGGCGTGCGCAATCCCACGGCGATGTCGTTCGTCAGGTGGTTGCCCCCGATCGACAGCACGGCGGTGTGCACCAGGCTTCCCTGGCTGTAGATGGCGATGTCGGTGGTGCCGCCACCCACGTCGACCACGGCCACGCCCAGCTCCTTTTCGTCCTCGCTCAAGACCGCCTCCGAGCTTGCAAGCTGCTCGAGGACGATGTCGGCGACCTCCAGGCCGCAGGCGTTGGCGCACTTGACGATATTCTGCGCGCTGGTGACCGAGGCGGTCACGATGTGCACGTTGGCCTCCAAGCGCACGCCGGTCATGCCCAGCGGCTCTTTGATGCCGTCCTGATCGTCGATGATATATTCTTGGGGGATGACGTGGATGACCTTGCGATCCATCGGCATGGCCACCGCACGCGCCGCGTCGACCACGCGCGCCAGATCTTGGCGGCGCACCTCTTTGTCTTTGACCGCGACGATCCCGCGCGAGTTAAACCCTTTGACGTGCCCGCCGGCGATGCCGGCGTAGACTCGGTTGACCTCGCAGCCGGCCATCAACTCGGCCTCTTCGACCGCCTTGGCGATCGAGTTGATCGTGGCGTCGATATTGATGACCACACCTTTGCGCAGGCCCGTCGACGGATGACTGCCGATCCCGATGATGTCGAGGCCCTCATCGGTGACCTCACCGATGATGCACGCAATTTTGGTGGTCCCGATATCGAGGCCAACGATGATTTCGTCTCTGCGTCCCATTTAGCTCCCTTCCGTGGTTGCGACCTTCTGCAGCGGCTCCGTGCTGCAGGTGCCTATCTCTGGTTTAGGGGTTCAGTCGACCCGCGCGCCCTCACCAGGGCCCGTCCGTGGCCGGTGACGACGTCCGACTGCCACCCGACTCAAATCCGACTCCTGATCGATCAGAATATAATCGACCTCCATTGCCCGCTGGACAATGGACCGTTGAACGACCGCCAGTCGTTCGAGGCGCTCCCGGTAGCGCCCACGACCCAGCCGTATCTCGACGCCCGTATCGGCCGTGACCAAGGTCAGGCCGAGCACCGAGTCGACGTGGATCTCGCTGAGGGGTTCCCAATTGGTCAGCCCCAGCTCACCGTACATCTGCACCACATCCATCGCCTCGAGAAACAGCGCCCTTCCCTCGGGCTCCTCGAGTGAGGCGACCTCCATGCCGGTCACCAGCGGCAAAGCCATCAACTCGTCGACCGGGTCGCTGCTCTCGAGCGCCTTGAACGCCACCGCGTCGGTGTCGACCAGGTGATAACGCTCGTCGATGAGCAAAGCGATCGGCTCCTCTTCAGAGACTCGGACCGAGACCTGGTCGGGCAGACGACGCTCGACCTCGGCGCTCTTGATCCACGGATGGGCCTCGATGGCCCTATCCGCGCGCTCGAGATCGACGTCGAAGATATTTAACCCGATCAGAAGCCCCGCACTTTCGAGCAGAGCATCCTCGTCGACGTTATGCAGCCCTTCGACCTCCACCTCTTGGAGTTGGAAGTACGAGCCGCTGACGGTGCGAATGTAAGCGTGAAAAATGCCGTAGGGCAAGCCGATGGCCACCGCCACCAAAAACGCCACGGGCAGGGCCTTTCGACCCAGGGACCCGATCTTGGTGCCCAGCGATTTGAGTCGCTGGCCCAGGGCCCGACGTCTGCGGTTTTTGCGGCGATTACCAAACATCAACTTCATCCGTGAATCTACGGCCGGCTCTCATCCTTGAGAGCTCTTTTGTCAAACATGGGAGCGCCAGTGTGTGGCGCTGCTGCCCGGCGCTACCGCTGCATCTCGCAGCTGGCCGAGGCGAGCATGTACTCAGTGAAATCTTCGAAGCTAATCCCGTGGCTTCCTGCCAACTTAGGGACCAAGCTCGTGGCTGTCATGCCAGGAATCGTGTTGACCTCGAGCACGTACAGCTCGAGCTCATCCGGACCCCGATTGGCCTTGATATCGACCCGGGCAACACCTCGACAGCCGAGGGCGTTGTAGGCATCTCGGCCGATGCTTTCAAGCCTCGATTTTAGCCCCCCTTCCTCGACCGTTTCGTAGCGGGTTTCGGAGGACTCGTACTTGGCTTTGAAATCGTAAAACTGCTCGCCGGGGGTCACTTCGATCGACCCGAGACAGATCTCATCGAAAAAGCCGACGGTGTACTCGGCGCCGTCCAAGAATTGCTCGATCAAAATCGCCTGGGTGCCTTCGCCGACTTCGCGATTCCACAGCGACTCGATCGCCTCGGCCAACTCGGTCTCCTCGCGGCACAGATGCACGCCTACCGAACTGCCTTCGTCGTTGGGTTTGACTACCAGCGGAAGCTCCAACCCTTCGAGCTCGAGCTCCGCCTCGATCGCTTCGAAGTCGAGTTCGCCATGACCCGCCAGACGAAGTCCGGCCGGGGTGGGAACGTCCACGTCGCGAAGCACCGCCTTGGCCCGGCCTTTGTCCATCGCCAGCGCAGAGGCGAGCACGCCGCTGCCGGTATACGGAATCCCCAGCGCTTCCAGATAGCCCTGGAGCACGCCGTTTTCCCCGGCACCGCCGTGCAACCCCAAGATGACCGCCGCCGGCTTCTCCTGGGCCAGGCGAGCGAAGTCCCCCGGGACATCGTAAACTTCGGTGTCGTAACCGAGCGCGCGGAGCGCCTCGGCGAAACCGCGGCCGGTCTTCAGGCTGATCTCGCGCTCCGAAGATTGCCCTCCGGTCACGACTCCAACCTTCTGGCCACGAAACCGCGTCTTGTCGACATGTGTAAGGTCGATATCTGTCAGCATCCTTGCTCTTCCAATCGACGCTCGTACTCGAGCATACGCTTAAAACCGTCGAATCCGACGAACCTCACCTCCGGGCGAAGCTCCAGGCCAAACCTATGCCGAACTCGGCTGCGGGCCAGCGCCATCAACTCCAAAAAGTCGGCAGCGGTGGCCCCATTTTCATTGATGAAGAAGTTTGCGTGAAGCTCGCTGATCCGTGCGCCGCCGATGGCGTGTCCCTTCAGGCCTACTTCTTCGATGACCCGTCCAGCATAATCGCCTTTGGGGTTGGCGAACGTACTCCCGACACTGGCCAGCTTATACGGCTGGGTGCGGTTGCGCCGCGCCTTGTCTCGTCGGACTGCCTGCCGGGCCTCGTCGACATCACCGCGACGTATGCGAATGCGCCCGCCGAGCACCAACACGTCATCGGACACTTCCGAATGACGGTACGAGAGCCCTAACTTCGCGGGCTCCCAGGTGCTGCGTCGATATCCGCCGGCGCCGTCAGGCTCGAGCACGTCGACATCGAGCAAGACCTCGGAGAGCTCGGCCTCTTTGGTCCCGGCGTTCATCACCACGGCCCCGCCGAACGTGCCTGGAATCAGCGCCAAAAACTCGGCGCCGACCCAACCACCCTTGTGCAGGGCGCGAACGACGTGGGCGTTGACCGCGCCAGCTCCAATTCGCATCACCGCCGTATCATCGTCGGCCTCAGCCGCGATTTCGAAGGCGGCGAGCTCGCCGGTCAGTCGGGCGACAATG
The DNA here is from genome assembly GCF_006517175.1 of Persicimonas caeni. Lineage (NCBI taxonomy): Bacteria > Deltaproteobacteria > Bradymonadales > Bradymonadaceae > Persicimonas > Persicimonas caeni. The sequence continues at coordinate 7,990,496 of NZ_CP041186.1, forward strand.
CCCCGAATCCCTTCGTCCGGAAACAACGTGTTGCTTCCCAGGCCTGCGATGGTGAGTTCGAGCCCTTCAGCCTCTCCTGCCCGAGCGAGCTCGACGAGCTCTTCGGCAGTTTCGACCTCGGCCCAGACCGCCGCCGGTCCTCCGATGCGCAGCGAGCAATGCTTCGCCAGCGGCTCGTTGAATACGACCCGCGCACCGAATCGGCTCTCCGCAGCAAGCGCGAGCAGGCCTTCGCCTGGCTCGAAATTGACAGTGTCTGTCATTTGCTGCGACGTCCGCTGGATTCCCGATAAACAACGCTTCTGTTCCGGCATATGTCCTCTAAGACAGGTGTCAGCATACAACAAAGCTATATGCCTGCAAGCGCCACCGAGGCCCTCCAAACGAAACCTCAAGCACCGCAATTTCAGGCATTTAACCGAACACACCTAAAGCTCCACTCGAACTCTCGTCCGTTTATTCATGTGGATTCTTGATATATTTTTTTGATCGTGAAGTGCCACGTCAAAAAGTAATCGGCGGGCCCAAACTTCTACTTAAAGGATGTGTCGACAGGGCTGGCGAATTCCAGCCCCCTGAAGTGGATGTTCAAGCGTCCATCATTGCCATGCAACGCTCGGCAACTTGCTCGGCAGCATGGGGCCGCCCGAGCTTGCGAGCTTGTTCGGCGATATTAGCCAACGAGATCGGATTGTGGATCAAGCCGCTGATCAGGCGGGTCGCCCGGCCCTGCCCGACATCGGCGTCGGCAATGGCGATACCCGCGCCCGATTCGGCGATCGCCTGGGCGTTTTTGGTCTGGTGGTCGTCCGCGGCGTGTGCGAAAGGCACATACAAGGCAGGGATGCCGAGGACGAGAACTTCGGCGATGGTCGAGGCGCCGGCGCGGCAGATCAACAGGTCGCACCAATCGTAGGCAGCGGCCATGTCGTCGATGAATTCGACGACTTCGGCCTGTCCGGCGAACTCGTCGTAGCCACCGTCGACCTCGCTCAGTCGGCCCTTTCCACATTGATGGCGAACCACCACGCGCTCGGCGAGATCGCCCAGAGCACAGAGGTCGGCGGGCAGATGGCTGTTGAAGCTGGCGGCCCCGCCGCTTCCACCGATGATCAGAATACGAAATTCGTCACGGTTGGTCGGCGGCTCGTACTCGAAGTCTTCGGCGAGTTCGAGCAGACTGGAGCGCACCGGGTTGCCAACGACTTCGCAGTCGACGTCGGGGAAATGGCGCTCGCTGGCATCGAAGGTCAGGAATGCGCGGTCGACGACTTTGCCCAGCAGCCGGTTCGTCATGCCCGGCACCGAGTTTTGCTCCATGAGCGCCGTGGGCACGCCGCGTACCGCCGCTAGCATCGTAAAGGGCCCGGCCGCATAACCACCGACGCTGACGACCAGCCCCGGGTTGAGTTTGGAGAAGACGCCCATCGATTGCATACCGCTGAACGGCAGCTTCGACAGGCCCTTCGCCCACCCCAGCGCCCCGCCCCCTTTGAGCATGGGCACGTCGACCAACTCGAGGCGATAGCCGAGCTCGGGAATCACACGCGCCTCGATGCCGCGCTCCGTACCGACAAAGGCGATATCGACCGTGGGATCGAGCTTTTGAATCGCCTCGGCGACGGCGACCCCCGGAAACAGATGGCCTCCAGTGCCCCCTCCAGCGATGACTACACGGCGGTCACGTTTTTTACTTCCAAACAGCGGCATTAGAGGTCCAGGTCGTTACGCAAGTCGTCTCGACGATCGAGAATCCGTCGCTTCTTTTTCTTCCAGCGCCGCTCGGCCTTCCTGGCTTCCCGCTCCTCGCGGTTGAGCTCCCAGTAATCGGGCTGGTTCTTCGAGATATTGAGCAGCACACCCACCGAGAAGAGCGCCACGATCATGGAGCTGCCGCCGAAGCTGACGAACGGAAGCGTCAGCCCTTTGTTGGGGAGCAGTCCGGTGACGACGCACAGGTTGGCGACCGCCTGCATACCAATGAGGGCGGTCAGACCAAAGGCGAGATAGCGTCCGAATTCATCGTTCGCCTCGAAGGCGATTTTGGTGCCGCGCCACAAGAAGGTCATGAAGAGCCCGACGAGGAGCACCACGCCCAGCAAGCCGAGCTCTTCGGCCACGATCGTGCCGATGAAGTCGTTCCAAAGCTCGGGCACGTAGCCCAGCTTGCCGGTGCCGTTCCCGAGGCCCACGCCGGTCAACCCGCCCGAGCCAATGGAGATGAGCGACTCGCTGATTTGGTAGCCGATTCCGGTGCGGTAGCTGAACGGGTCCAGATAGGCTTGGACACGCTCCATGCGGTACTCGCGGGCGGTGATGGCAAAGTAAGCGAGCACGCCACCGGCGACGACAAAGCCGCTCAGATAGCGGATCTTGGCGCCGCTCACGAACAGCAAGATCCCCATGATGGTCAACAGGATCACCGACGAACCGAAGTCGGGCTGCTGCATGAGCAGGCCGACAAACAGCCCCACCATGGCCACGTGCGGGACGAAAGCGACGCTGAATTTGTCCATCTTGTCGCCCTTTTTGCTCACGGAGTACGCCATGAACATCACCGTGGCGATCTTGGCGACCTCGGCAGGCTGGAAGCTCATCCCTCCGATACTAAACCAACGCTGCGCGCCGTTTTGGACCGCGCCGATGCCCGGGATCAGGACCAGAATGAGCATGATGAAGGTCCCCCCGAGGATGGGATAGACCAGCCGCTGGTACCAGCGATAGTCGAGGCGAAGCGCCCCGAAGAGCACCACCACGCCGAGCACGATCTTTTGGAGCTGATTTTTGACCAAGTAGAGGTGGTCGCCAAACTTGTCGGCCGCCATCACGGCGCTGGCCGAGTACAGCATCACCACACCAAAGCCGACGAGCAAGAACACCGAGGCCAGAAGCCACATGTCCCAGCTCGAGTCGGACTCGGCGTCGGCCGTCTTGACCGGCCGCTGATTGGCAAGGGTAGAGAGAAGGTCGGTACTCATCGTCGGCCCTCCGTGGCCTACGTCGTACTACTTCCTCACTCAGCGCAGTTTGAGCGAGGCTAATGCAATCAGACTCAACAATATCGCGATAATCCAAAAGCGCACGATAATCTTCGGCTCCGGCCACCCCTTCATCTCGAAGTGGTGGTGGATCGGCGCCATGCGAAACACCCGCTTGCCGGTCAGCTTATAGCTGGTGGTCTGGGTGATGACGCTGATCGCCTCGACCAAGAAGATACCGAAGATGATCGTCGACAACAGCTCGTGTTTGGTGACCACGGCCAGCGTGCCCAGCGCGCCGCCGAGCGACAAACTGCCCACATCACCCATGAAGACCTGTGCCGGAAACGCGTTGTACCACAAAAAGCCGACGCCCGCGCCAATGATCGAGGCGCAGAAGATGGCGAGTTCTTGGGCGCCCTCGACCTTGGGAATCATCAGGTATGCCGCCAGGTCGAATTTGCGAATTTCGGTGACGCCATCGACGACGACCTCGTAGCCGAGGACTGTGGCGGAGCTGTAGGCGAGGATCAAGAATGTCCCGGCCGCGACAATGACCGGCCCGATGGCGAGTCCGTCGAGGCCGTCGGTCAGGTTGACCGCGTTCGCCGTGCCGACGATGACGAGCAACGCAAAGGGCACGTACACCGCCAGCGGCAGCTGCAGCGAGAATTTCTCGGTACTCACGAACGGCAGATACAGCGTCGTCGAGTAGTCGAAGACCTCGAAGTTGAACATGATCATCATGGCGCCGGCAGCGACGCCGAATTCGATCAGAAGTCGCCACTTGCCCGACAATCCCGCCGAGGACTGACCGCTGAGTTTCATGTAATCGTCGAAGAACCCCACCACCCCGAAGAGCACGGTGATACCGAGCACCACGCCGACATAGGGGTTTTTGAGGTCGGCCCACATCAGCGTCGAAAAGACGACGGCAAACAAAATGAGCACCCCGCCCATCGTGGGCGTGCCCGCTTTGCTGAAGTGGCTCTCCGGCCCGTCCTCGCGGATCACTTGGCCGATCTGGCGCATCTGCAACTTGCGGATGAACCAGGGGTACAAAAACATGCTCAAGAGCAGCGACGTCATCATCGCCGCCACGGTCCGGAAGCTGACGTAGCGAAATACGTTCAGCGGTCCGAACTCATCTTTGAGCCAGAAGAACAGTTCAAAAAGCATGATCTCGTCCTGCCAGTCGACTAAAACGGGGCCAGAAACCGCCAAAACCCGAATCTTTTTCGGGCTTTGGACAAGTCAGGTTTGTTCGACGGGTCGTTTTTCGCCTTTTGCTTCGATCAGGTCAACCACTCTTTCGAGTCTTGCGCCTCGGCTCGCCTTCAAGAAGACGAACGCTGGCCCCTTGGACGCCAGCCAGCGGGCGGCGTGAGCGACCTCGGCAAATCCTTTGGCCTCGAGAGGTCCGGCAGCATTGGCGCGGGCAGCCTCGGCCATTTTGTCGGCGAACTCGCCGACGGCGATAAACGCATCGAGGCGCTTGTGCCCGGCGATCGCCGCGGCCACCTCGAGGTGCCACTCCTCGGCGTCGGCGCCCAACTCGAGCATCTCGCCGATGATCGCCACGCGCGGCCGTTCGTCGGGGTCGTTCGTCCCCATGAAGGCATCAAAAGAGGCTTTCATGCTCGACGGATTGGCGTTGTAGGCATCGTCGACAAAACACTTCTCGTCCACCTCGACCACCCGCCAACGGCCCTGCGGCAGCGCCAACTCGGCGAGTTGGGCGTTGCACATATCTTCGCGCAGGCTCAGTCCGCGGGCCAGAAGCGTCGCGATCGATGTGCCGACGTTGAGCGCGTGGTGCTCGCCGGGAATCGGCAAACAAATGGTCCACTCGTCGTCGCCGAAGCTGACCGAAACTCGAAGCGCCTCTCGCCCTGCCTCGTCCGGCTCGAGCAGTCTCACGGTCAGATCGGCCTCTTCTTCGAAGCCGACGGTGATGACGCGGCCGGGGAAATCGGCACCAATGAGGTTATCGACCTCGGTATACGGCACGATGGCCGTCGTCTCTTCGTCAGCCCCCTCGAAAATCTCGGACTTGCCGCGCCGAATGCCGTCGACCGAGCCGAACCCCTCGATATGGGCCACGCCGATCGAGGTGATAATCCGCTCGGTGCCCGGAGCGAGCGCCACCAGGTGAGAAATCTCGTCGGGACCGTTCGCTCCCATCTCGAGGACCAAATGGTCGCAATCGGCCGGAATGTCGCACAAGACGAGCGGCACGCCGATGTGGTTGTTCAGGTTGCCGGGGGTGGCGAAGACCGCGCCGCGCACGCCCCAGAGCAAGGCGAGCATCTCTTTGACGGTGGTCTTGCCGTTCGAACCGGTCACGTCGATGGTGTGCAACCCGGCCTCGCTCGCCTCCTGCCACACTGCCGTTCCAAGCGCCGTCAGCCCGTCGAGGGTATCGTCGACGATTACCAGCGGGAGGTCGGTGTCGAGGCCTTCGGTGCGATCGACCATCGCGGCGACCGCCCCGGCCTCCTCTGCCCGAGCCAAGAAGTCATGAGCGTCGAAGTTCTCGCCGCGAAGGGCCACGAACAGTTCGCCGCCTTTGAGGGAACGAGTATCCGAGGAGACTCGGCTAGGCCGGATATTCGCGGCGTCGGCGCCCTGCAGGTGCCCGCCAACCGCATCGGCAATCTTGGCGAGTGTCCAGCTGGCGATACGCCGCGGCTCTAGGGAGTTGTCGGGTAGGATTCCTGCCATCAGACTCTTTCCTTGGAGGTGTTCACGGAGGAGCGGACGTGCTCGACGTCATCGAACGCCACCCGCTCCCGTCCAATCTCTTGGTACGTCTCGTGGCCTTTGCCCGCGATCAGCACCACGTCGTCGCGGCCGGTGGCCGGCAGAATTCTGCGAATCGCCTCGGCGCGGTCGGGCTCGACCCAGACCCCAGTCGTTGCTCGGGCGAGGTCGCCAAGCTCGATCCTGGGGGCGTCGCCCACCCCTTCGAGGATCTGCGAAATGATCGTCTCGGGCTCTTCGGTACGCGGGTTGTCGGAGGTCACGACCACCAGGTCGGCGCCATCGACGGCATTTCGGCCCATGGGCGCACGCTTGTCGCGGTCACGATCGCCGCCGCAGCCAAAGACGACCATCAGCCGCCCGCGGCAAAGGGGTCGCAGAGTTGCCAAGGCACGCTCGAGGGCGTCGGGAGTGTGCGCATAGTCGACAAAGACCGTCGGTTGCCCGTCGTGCTCGACGCGCTGCATACGGCCGGGCACATGGCCGAGCGCCCCGAAGCCGGCTGTAATCTCGTCGGGAGTCAAGCCCACAGTACGCGCTGCAACCGCGGCGGCCAGCGCATTCGATACGTTGAAATCACCCAGCAGCGGGATTTCTACCGCAAACTGCTCGTGGGGCCCGCAGATTAAAAAACGCGAACCTTCCAAGCGCTGCTCGACCTCCCGAGCCTGCCAATCGACGCCATCCGAAAGTCCAAAGGTGACTGTCTGCACGCCCTGCTCACGCGACCTGTCGGCGAACCATTTCCCGTGCTCGTCGTCCATATTGACGATGGCCGTCGGGCTCTTGCCCGAGCGCGCGGAAGCCGGAAGAAGTTCGTCGAATAGGCGGACTTTCGCTCGCCGGTAGGCGTCCATGTCGCCGTGAAAGTCGAGGTGGTCTTGGGTCAGATTCGTAAAGATCGCGGCGTCGAAGCGCGTCCCGCGAAGCCGATGCGTCGACAGGCCGTGGCTCGACACCTCCATGGCCACGTGGGTGACGCGGGCCTCGCGCATGCGCGCCAGGAGCTTCTGGACGACCAAGCTTTCGGGAGTGGTGTTGACCGCCGGCTCCTCGTGCTCGCCCCATCGGTAGCCGATCGTGCCGATGAGCCCACTCCTTCGGCCGGCCGCCAAGAAGAGCGACTCGAGCATCCAGGTTGTGGTGGTCTTGCCGTTGGTCCCGGTGACACCCACGAGGCTCAACGCCGAGGAGGGGTGTTCGTAGAAGGCCGCGCCGACCGCACCGAGTGTGGCCCGGGTGTTGTTGGAGGTGAGCACGGGGCAGTCGACCTCGAACGGAAGCCGGTCGCGGTCGACGAGGACCCCGGCGGCGCCGGCATCAGCTGCTGCCTCGACAAAACGATGACCGTCGACGTTCGCGCCGCGAAGCGCCACAAAGAGCGTGCCCGGCCCGACCTCGCGCGAGTCGAATGCCACGTCGCACACGTCGACGTCGTCGGCTCGCCCGCTCGCGAGCTCGATCTCGTCGATCTGTTCGAGAAGTGAGGAGAGTTTCATCGAGTGCCCTAGCATGCGGCCGTGCGTTGACGTTCGCGTTTTACAACGGCGAACAAATCCGGATTTATTGCACCTCCTGCGCCAATTGCACAGGAATTGCACTTACTTGACCGAGCCGGCCGCCGGTTCGTCGGAGAAGAGCGCGCCGCGGGTGGCGGGCGACAGAACCAGCGTCAGCCGCGTCTGTTCACCGATGGGTTGGCCCGGGGCGGGCTCTTGGGAGACCACCCTGCCCCACCCGTCGATCTGGGGCAACACGCCGATGCGGCGAGCCTTGGCCAACGCCTGACGCAGGGTCAATCCGCGAAGGTCGGGAAGCGTGCCGTCCTGGGCGGCTTGGTCCGCATCGGGCGACTCGACGCGCACCGTCGGCAGCGTCACCACGTCTTCGGGCACAGTCGACTCGACGCTCTTGGCGCTTTCAGCAACCGCCTGGGCGTCTTCATCGTCGAAGTGAAAGCGCTCTTCTTCGGGCAGCGGCATCACGCCGCGCACCGACAGCGCCTCCTTCATGATCTTCTTGAAGGCCGGCGCGGCGACCACACCGCCGTAGTGGGTGTCTTGGGGTTCGTCGATCATGACGATCACGGCGACCTCGGGCTTTTCGGCCGGCGCGAAGCCCACAAAGCTACCCACCCACATGTCGGGGTCGTAGCGGCGCGTCTCCGGATTGACCTTTTGGGCGGTGCCCGTCTTACCAGCCACGGTGAAGTGCTCCATCGCGGCGTTGGTGCCCGTGCCGTCTTCGAGGGTGACCAAGCTCATCGCCCAAGCCGTCTTGCGGGCGGACTCGGGCGAGATGACACGCCGAACAAGCGTCGGGCGGGTCTGCTCGACCACCTCACCGTCTTTGTCACGGACTTCCTTGATGATGCGCGGCTTCATGAGCATACCGCCGTTCGCCAACGCGGCGATGCCCGTGGCCGTCTGGAGCGGCGTGGCTGTCAGCCCCTGCCCGAAGGCGATATTGGCAAAACTAACCTCTGCCCAACGATCCGGCGGCCAGATCAGGCCGGGCTGTTCGCCACGTAACCCGACGCCGGTGCGGCTGCCAAAACCGAAGTCACGAAGGGTCTGGTACAGCCCCTTTTTGCCCAGCGTCTGAGCAATTTTGTAGACGCCGATATTGCTCGAGACTTGGATGATCTCGGCCGCCGAGAGCATGTCGTGAGCGTGGCTATCGCGGATGGTGTAGCGACCGATCTTGATACGGCCCTTCTCGGTGTCGAACTGGGTGTTCAGGTTGACCGTGCCTTTCTCGAGGGCGGCCGCCAACACGAACGGCTTGAAGGTCGAGCCCGGCTCGAAAGTGTCGGTGATGTTGCGCATCCGCCAATCTTTGGACGAGAAGTCCCCGAAGCGATTGGGGTCGAAGTTCGGAGTATTGGCCAGGGCGAGCACCTCGCCGGTGTTCACGTCGATGGCGACGGCGTAGCCGCCTTTGGCGTCATGCTTTTCGACCTGCTCGGTGACAGCCTGCTCGGCCACGCGCTGGATGCGCTCGTCGATGGTCAAGACGACACTGTCGCCCTCGAATTTGCGAAATTGCGGGAGGTCGCGCGTCAAGAGCGTGCGACCGCGCGCGTCGCGCATGCCGGCGATACTAAATTCGCCGCCGGCCAGCGTCTCGTCGAGGGTACGCTCGAGTCCTTCGAGACCGTTTCCGTCGATGCCGACAAAGCCGAGAAGCTGCCCGGCGCGCTCTTGTAGCGGATAGTAGCGCTTGCTGCCGGTGGTGATGCCGATGCCGTCGATGTCGAGCTTTTTGATGGCCTTGGCCGAGCTCGGCTTGGCTTGCCGGTCGAGCCACACAAAGGGGCTGTCCGACTCGAGCTTTTTGACGAGCGTCTTGAAGCTGACGTCCATGTGCGGCATGAGCCGCCGGGCGGCGAGCCGCGGGTTTTCGATCTGTTTGGGGCGGGCGAAGATGCTGGGAACCTCGATGGTCACCGCCAGTTCGACGCCGCGACGATCGAGGATGCTTCCCCGCTTGGCTTTGACTTTGATCTTGCGAGCGGTCTGGTCGACCGACATCTCCTGCAGGTCAGCCGCTTGCACGGTCTGGAGGTAGTAGACGCGGCCGATGACGGCAGCCAACCCACACACCAGCAGTGTGATCACGAACGCCATGCGCACGCGCACCCACTTCTGCCGGTTTTTCGACTCGCTGCTCATTGCTCACAACCTGAGAACTCACCACGGAGAGCACGGGGGACACGGAGAGTTCGCTAAACTCCTCTCACCGTGGCCACCGTGGTCCCCGTGGTGAACAAATCGTTCATTCTCTCGTGCGAAGGTCGAGCGAGGCCTGCTCTTCGGAGGCGCCGCCGAAGGCGGTCTCGTCGATCTGGATGACCTGCTCGGGCTCGAGCGGCTCGAGGCCGAAGCGCTCCTTGGCCACGGTGAGCACGCGCTCGGAGCGGCCCTGGAAGGTCGCTTCGATACTCAGCTTGCGCCGCTCCTCGATCAACTCGCGGTGGTCGCGTGTCTGCTGAGCCACCTCGTAGCCGAGTTCGGTGATGCGGAATTGATTCCAGACGTGGAACAACAAAATGCATACCGGAATGGCGACCACGACGAGCACTTTGAGCACTCGAAATCCGTCTCCCATTCCCTCAGACAACCACTTCTTCATCGGACAACCTGTAGAGCTTCTTGCTTTCGGTTAATGAGACAATCCGTGTCGTTGGCGCCCCCAAGGCAAGCCTCGGGGCTGCACCGGCGAGAGCTACGCTTGCCTAGCGAAACATGCAGGCAAGCCCCCGCTCCGCCTAAAGCACTTCTACTGCGCGCAACCGCGCGCTGCGGGCGCGAGGGTTGCGCTCGACCTCTTCGTCGGAGGCGTAGACCGGCTTCGACGTGAGCACCTTAACCCGCTGGACGGCGTCGCATCCGCAGATGGGAAGCCCCGGCGGGCAGACGCAATCTTCGGCCAGGTCGCGAAAGCCGTGTTTGACGATACGGTCTTCGAGCGAGTGAAAGCTGATGAAGACCGCGCGGCCGCCCTTGCGGACGACGTCGGGTACGGCTTTGACCGCAGCCTCGAGGGTCTCGAGTTCGCGGTTGATGGCGATGCGCAGGCCCTGAAAGACCAGCGTCGCCGGGTGAATCGACGTACCGCGCCCACTGCCCGCACCGCGGCCGACCGTGTTCTCGACCACGTTGGCCAAGTCGACGGTCGTCTCGAGCTCTCCGGCGTCGAAGGCGTCGAGGATCGCGCGGGCGATGTAGTAGGCCTTGCGCACTTCGCCGTAGACCTTCAGGGCGCGCGTGAGCTCGTCGAGCTCGACGGCGGCCAGGTACTCTTCGAGCGTGGGCGCGTCGGTCCCCATGCGCATATCGAGCGGACCTGCTTGGCTGAAGCTGAAGCCCCGCTCGGCCTCATCGAGTTGGTGCGAGCTGACCCCGGCGTCGACGAGCAAACCGTCGACGTCGAGAAAATCGTGCTCGGCGCAGATTTGGTGCACGTCGCCATAGTTGCCCTGCACGAGCGTCAGACGCTCGCCAAAGCCTGCCAGACGCTCGCGCACCGTCTCGATGGCCTCCGGATCACGGTCAATGGAGAGCAAACGACCGTCGGGCGTGCTCGCCTCGAGGATCGCCTGGCTATGTCCGCCGCCCCCGGCCGTCCCGTCGACATAGCGCCGGCCAGGTGCCACCTGGAGGTATTCGAGCACCTCCGGCACCATCACCGGCACGTGATAGTCGGTGCCGTATGCGTGTGACTTGTGTGTGTCAGTTTGGGGCACAGAAACCCTCTCGTACTAGCGTAGAGCACAAAGCACCGCCGTGCGCGCAGAACATAAACGCGCTCACCGCGCGTGGTCAGAGAACCACGAGGTGGGCTGGCGGCGTCGCTCGTTCGAGACTGTGCGAAAGAAGTGGGTGGCCCATCCGTGGGCCGCGCGGTTCTAAACGCGCGCTTCATCCTTGAAGACTTCCTTCGGCGACTCGTCCTTGAGTCTCGTCCCGCGTGGAGGCGCAACGCCCTCTTCCATGAGTCAACTTGTTGAGACTTTGGGCTTTCGAACCCGCATTGCTCACAAATCTCCTGGCTACCTTGCCGAACATTTGTGACCAATCCGCATTCGAAGCCGCCCAAACAGCCTGCTTCTTGTCGCCCGACTCCTTATAGGCCGAACTCGGCGACCTTGGCCTGCAGCTCCTCGGCGTCTTCCAACGCCGCGTCGACCGCAGCATCCCAACGTGGCTTCGACCAAAGCTGAACCTTTTCGAGCTGGCCGACCCACACCACCTCGCGCTCGAGCCCGCCGAATTGCCGCATCGGCTGGGGAACGAGCAGGCGGCCGTGGCTATCGAGTGAGCATTCTACAGCTCCAGCAACGAACACTCGCAAGACGCGCTGAACGTTGGGGTCGAACTGCGGAAGTGAGCGCACCTTCTCTTCGAAGTTGAGCCACTTATCGAGCGGATAAAGCTCCAGGCTCTTCTCGAAGTTTCGCGTCAGGATAACCCGGTCAGCATTGCTACCCTCGACATCCATCTCGGCGAGTACTTCGCGGAACCTCGCCGGGAGGCTGACGCGGCCCTTGGCGTCCATCGTATGTTCGTACTGACCTCGAAACATGACGCCGAGCCGTCGAGTAACACCGCTGACCGGGATGCGTCCGTGCATCGCTGGCCATCCTGACGAATCGAACCGTCCTTGGCTCGACCGTGCCGTGGGTTATCACCCGCTACCACGTTATGGGAATCCGTCCCACTGCTCCCCACTATAGGGTTGGTAGATCCCCCCGTCAAGAAAGTTAATCAATAATTGAGGGCTGTCTTTGATCAACTGGAAACCAACGCGATCAACGCGCGCCCAAACACACCCAATTTTTCGTTAATTTCCAGCCACTTAAGGTTTTCCACAGGGTTTTCCACAGGCCAAAAAATTTTTCTGGACAGGCCTCAGAAACCGCCGACTCACCGCCCGCTATATTCGCGTGGATCGGAGTGGGATAAAAGTGGGATGAAGGTGGGAAACGGCGGTGGATCCAGGTGGAAAACTGGGCAACTCGAGGTCACAACCAACTGAAATGGGCGTCAGAGGGCGATGTGGGCCGAAGTGGAACGCCGGCGTGGATCAAAGTGTCAGGCGGCCGTGGGTGAAAGTGGAAGGCCCAAACACAGGGTGTGGATCGAAGTGGAGGGACGTGGTGGATCGAAGTGGAGGGACGTGGTGGATCGAAGTGGAGGGACGTGGTGGATCGAAGTGGAGGGACGTGGTGGATCGAAGTAGAACGCAAAAAGCGCGGGCCTCACGCCCATCGAAATGGCGTGAGGCCCGCGCTCTAATCTCTGCTGGCTGACAGCGACCCTTACAGGGCGCTCTCCTCCATGTCGTACTTCACGTACTTCGGCATGACCCGAACCTTCTTGCCGGCCGCGTACTCGAGCTCGACGGTCTGGTTAATGGGCACCATCTCTTTGGAGACGAAGCACATGATCTTCTGGCCGCCGCCGGCCTGCTGATTCTCACCGGCCTCTGCGGGCTGCTCGTTGCTCTTTTCTTCTTCGGCCATTTTTGACTCTCCTGTCGTTTATGGAACGTCTTGGTCTTAATTCTCTGGTCTGGCTCGAGCCGACACGTGCCGACTCGGGAGCAGTGTGAACTAGCAGGACGACTCCGCCTCGTCAACAGATGCGCGCCGAGCGCTGTTCCAAATCCGTGTCATCGCTCAGTTTGCCGGAGCCGTGCCCCGCGGGTCGAGCGGCGTGAAGTACTCGGCGCTGTCGAGCGTGGTGGTGGTGCCATCGAAGCGCCCCACCCCGCCGATGAGCAGGATCTTGCCGTTCGACAGCGGAGTCGCCGTGAAATCGGCCCGCTCGTTGTGCGAGGTGCCCTCGGTGGTTCGGGCTGTGTACGGCTTGGGATCGCCCAGGTCGCCAAACTCGAGCACCTCCGACGAGGTGAGACGAGCTTGCGAACCATCCCGACCGCCGAGCACGACGATATTGTTGGAGTTGGAAAGCTCGATGGCCTGCGGGTTGCCGCGGCCTTCTTCAAGACGCCAGTTGCCTTCTGCGAGAAACTCGTCGCGACCCAAGCTGCTGAATTCGAACGTATCGGTCACGTTGCCGTCGAGGTCGGTATAGCCACCGATGGCCATGACCAACGAGCCATTGTTCGGTGTAATGCGAAGCGCTGCGAAGGCATAGCGCGCCGTGTTCATCGAGGCCGCCGTGCTGATGCTCACCCCTCCGGCGTCACCGCTGACCGTCTCCGTCGAGCTGAGCGCACCGCTAGGCCCACGTCCGCCCAACAACCAAACGGTCTCTCCGTCTCCCATCAGCACCGCCTCGTGCTCGGCGCGCCCTTCGCCCATCTGGCCGACGGTTTGCACCGACGACTCGTCCAGGTCGATGAGCTCGACCGAGTCGAGCACGTCGTTTTCGCCGCCACGACCGATGCCGCCGGCGACGATGACCGTGTTGTCCGACGGGCGATAGGTGGCGGTGTGGAAAGCGCGCGGCGCCTCGAGGGTCAGCGGCGAGCCGCTGGCGTCGACGAGTTGCTGCACGCGCGTACCCGGCGCTGCGTTCAGGTCGATGAGTTCGATGGAGTTGAGGGCGCGAGCGTTCGGATCACCGGAGGTAAACCCACCGATGACCAGAAACTTGTCATTTCCAATCGGGGTGACCGTGTGGAAAGCGCGCCCTTCGAAGAGGCGGTCGGCCGAGTTTGCGCGCACGCCGCGCGTCTGCGGGTCATAAGAGAGGTCGGTAAAATAACCCGTGGCCGGGTCGAATTCCATCAGGTCGTCTTGGACGATCTTGATCTGCGGGAGCCCTGCCGGCCGGCGCACCGGGTCGACATGGGCGCCGCCGACGATGAGCGCCTTGTTGCCGCCATCGTAGGGCACGGTCACATGACCGACGCGACCGAGCCAGCGGTCGGCCTCGAAGTCACGCACGGCGCGATAGTCCATGCGGCTCTGGGTCAACTCGGAGCGTCCGGCCTTGTTGACCACCGAGCCCACCGGCGAGAAGGTATCGACCTCGTCGACTTGGATACGGTAGCCCTTGACCAACTCGTCGCCGTCGAAGTCGAACAACGGCGTGGCGCCGGTGGCGACAGGAACACCCTGCGTATCCACCACCTCGAACTCCATGCGCAGGTCGTTGCCAAACCGAAGTTTGGGGATGACTGCGCGTTGCTCCGAGGGGTTGAAGGCGGCCGTATTGACCAGCTGACCGGTGCCCGGATGGGTCAAATTGACTCGGACCTGTGCAGCGGTGTCGAACACCGGCAGCCGCGGCTGAAACCCGACGGTGCCATCTTGGCCCGAACCCCATCCGATAACCTGGATATTGAGCTTGGGGTCACGCTCGACCTCGTCGCCACAACCCACGGCAGCGGCCACCAGCGCCGAGAGCACCACCAGAACACTAATTCTCTTCATTCGACTCTTCGTCATAACTTGCATTGTGTGCATCACCAGGTCAGCTGGGCGTCGAAACTCTCGGGACCGTCCGAGCCGCTGTCAGCGGCGTAGACGATACCTCCGACGACCAGGGCCACGCCCAAGGCCGCGGCACCACCGCCTATCCAGAGCCACTTGTCGCTCTCCCCTTCCTTGTCCGACGGGTCCGGCTCGGGCAGCGGTTTGACCGACTGTCCTTCGTCCTTCTCCTCGTCGGCTGCAGCCACTTCGGTGGGCTTCTCCTCGCCAGCCTCGGCGCCCGCGCCTTCACTCTGCCCTTGCTCGGCGTCCTCGGTCTTCGACTCACCGGCACCGGCGGCGACCGTGGGCTTCTCCTCTTCTTCGGGAGCGCCCAGCTCGACGCTGGTAATCGCCTTGTCCTCGGGCATCGTCTCGACCGCCGTCACCATGCGGTTGGCGAGCTGGCTGACGCCGACGCGAAGGTTGGAAAGCTGGATGTTGAATTTGACGCTGTCAGCCTGAACCAACAGGCCGTCGGAGGCGCGGTAGACGAACGGCGCGGCCACATACTCGCGGCCCTGTCGAACCATCGCGACCCAGCCGACATACTGGGCGCCGGTGCGCGTGACGAGTTCGGACAGATACGGCTCGAGCTCTTTGGTGGCGAAGCTACCCGACTTAATGGCCTCTTGCAGCCCCGAGTAAAACGCCGGCGCGTCGGAGTCGTCCTCGCCTGCCTGCTGCTTTTTGCCGGCGCCGAGTTCGACTTTGAAATCCTGCTTCTTGCCGCGACCGCGCACCCGAATCTGCTCGGACCACACCCCGCCGCTGGGCGAGCGCACCACCATGTAGTGGTAGCCGTAGCCCACGTCCTCGACCGTCGCCGGCGTCTTGCCCTTCATGACCCCGTCGATATAGACGAGCGCCTCGTCGACGTCGGCCTCGATGATGAGTTTTCCGGGGCCGCCCTTTTTGACCTTCTTGGCCTCGTCCTCGAACACCTGGCGAAGCTCCTTGGGGAACTTCTCGGCGTCGAGCGTGGCTTCGGGGCGCAGGTGGGCGAACACCTTCATCTTCTTGCGGCCGTCGAAGTCGTAGCCGGCGTTGAAGTAGGCCAACGCCATATTCTTATACGCGTCGGCCAGCACGTCGAAGTTCGTCAGGTCGGCGATATTCTGCTCCATGATATCGACCGCCTTCTGGAAGGTCTTCGAGGCTTTTTCATCCTCGCCCGCCGTCAGAAGGCCGATTCCGGAGGTGTAGAGGCGCTCGGCCTCGGCCACCGCCGCGTTGGCACGCCCACCGCCCTGCTTCTGGAGCTTTTCGTACGAAGGCAGCAGCTCGATCTGGCTCTTGCCCTCGAGTTGGCCGCGCAACATCTCACCGACGCGCTCGGGGATAATGCTCGAGATTTCGTCGCGCACCCCTTGGGTCGGCACCACGAAAAGCTTCGGGGTCGGCCCCGCCGGCTTGGCAGGCTGGGCCTGCTCACCCTCGCCTTCTTTTTGTTGTTCTCCGTCGGCGCTTTGCTGCGCGAGCACCGCAAACGGTGAAAAAACAAACGCTAACGCGGCGAAAACGGCCACAAATGGCCGCATCACGCCCTGGTGTTGAGACTGTCTCATGTCTTTCGAAGCTCCTGACGCGTAACTGCGACTCGTCCCGCGGAGGCCCAACACCGACCAGCTTGCGCCCAAGCCGGGGCTGAGATAGGGACTGTCGAACCAATCTATCTAGAGACGCGTTCGAGTGTACCATTTCGGGGACTTCTGGATACCACGTGCCAATTTTCAGCGTCAACCGCGTGTCGCGGTGCGTCATGGTTTGAGCGAGCGACGAGGCTCGA
This sequence comes from Persicimonas caeni, assembly GCF_006517175.1. NCBI lineage: Bacteria > Deltaproteobacteria > Bradymonadales > Bradymonadaceae > Persicimonas > Persicimonas caeni. The sequence continues at coordinate 8,006,973 of NZ_CP041186.1, forward strand.
TCGCGAACCGATGGGCTCACGCCGGATTGATATGTGCTTGATTCTTGGTTCTTGGTTCTCGATGACTGTAAGATGACGCCGAGACTGCGCGGCAACGCATCTCAGACCGTCACAAGACTCCGCCAGGCAGCACTCCATGCGCCTCAGTATCGCCACCAAAATCTTTCTGGCCTTCACCGCGGTGGTCGTGATCTTCACCGGGGTGCTGATGTTCGGCACCTACCGCACCCAGACGCTGTACGAGCGCATCCAGCAACTCAACCACACGGTGGTGCCCATCTCACTGTTGTTGAGCGACGTGCAGACCGACCTGAAGAGCTTCAACGTGGTGCTCAATGAGCGCGACCCGCTGGTGCTTCGTCGCACCCTGCAGATGACGCGGCTCATCTACTTTCTGCCCGACCGGTTCACCCGTAAGCTTACGCGCGCCCGCGAGATGGCCGAGGAGGCCAACCTCGACGAGTTGACGGACGCCCAGCAAGCGTCGTTGGCCAACCTCGAGGAGCGGCTGCAGAGCCTGCGCAGCCGCGCCATCGGCTTCGCCGGGCGCTCTCGCCGGTTCAGCCAACTGGTGCTCGATGAAAAGCCGCGTGAAGACCCCGACGCCTACGCCCAGCAGCTCATCGACCTGCAGGCCGAACTGCGCACCGACGCGCGCCAGCTCGACGACCAGATCACGGCGCTCAGAAAGGACTTGCGCGCGGCCACCGACGTGGCGCTGGCGAACGCCAACGACAGCCAGCGCTCCAGCCTCTACGCGCTGGGCACGCTCAGCGCCGTGGCGCTGCTCATCGCCGTGGGCCTCCTGATCGCCGTGCTCATGACCATGCGCCGGTTGACCACGTTGACCGAAGCGACCAAGCGGATCGGTGAGGGTGACTACCGCCCCATCGAGGATATCGCCGAAAGCAAGCTGGGCCATGACGAGATCACGATGCTCACCCGCGAGTTCAACTCGATGGCCGAGAGCTTGGCCGAGCGCGACGCCAAACTGCGTGAGCAGCACGAGCAACTCCTCAAATCGGAGCGCCTGGCCACCGTCGGCCGCATGACCAGCCTGATCACCCACGAGCTTCGAAACCCGCTGTCGAGCATCAACCTGAACTCCGAGATGCTCCAAGAATCACTCATCGAACGAGGCATCTCGGCCGACGACGACGAGGTGATGCCGCTTCTGGAGACGATCATCGACGAGGTCGATCGCCTCCGCGACATCACCGAGGAGTATTTGGTCTACGCGCGGCTCCCCTCGCCGCAACTCGAGCCGAGGAACCTGCCCGACGTGGTCGAGAGCCTCATCGACTTCCACATGTTCGAGTGGTCGCAAACAGGTGTCGAGGTCGACCTGCAGGTCGACGACGCCACGCTTGGCGTGATGGCCGACGGAAACCAGCTTCGCCAGGCACTGCTCAACATCATCAAGAATGCCATCGAGGCCAGCCCGCCGGACAGCTGCGTCACCGTCGAGGTCACCCGACGAGACGGCCACGCCGTCGTTGCAGTTCACGACGAGGGTCAGGGCATCGATCGAGAAGCCCGAAAACGCATCTTCGACCCTTTCTTCACCACCAAGTCGAACGGCACCGGGCTGGGTCTTGCGATGACCCAACAAATCATTGAAGAGCACCATGGCAGCATCGCGGTCGAGTCCCGAGAGGGTCACGGCGCCACGTTTGTGATTAGGTTGCCCTTACAGGTGCAGAAGGCAGAGAGTACCGCCGCCGTCGCCAAGGAGTCTGCGTGAAAGTCATGACGTACAATATCCGCCTGGGCATCCAGCAAGGGGTCGAGGCGATCGCCCGTGTCATCCGTGAACAGCGCCCCGACATCGTGGCCTTGCAGGAGGTGGGACGTGGTTGGAGAATGGGTCCCGAAGGCGACACCGCCGCCGAACTGTGTACCCAGTGCGACCTACCGCACCACGTCTACGTGACCACCATCGACGACGACGGGCAACACTACGGCCACGCCATCTTGTCGCGCTGGCCGCTCCAAAACCCCGAAATCGTTCGATTCACCCAGAATATCGACGAGCCGCGCGCGGCGCTCATCACCCGCGTCGACGCCGACGGCCAACCGCTACGGATCATCTCGACGCACCTGTCGCACCGCGACCCGGAGCGCGCCGTGCACGGCACCGAGCTCGTCGAGCTGGTCGGCAAAGTCACCTCAGAAGACTGCCCCACCCTGTTGATGGGTGATTTGAACGAAGAAGACGACGCCGACTTCATCCATGCGCTCAAAGACCGCATGGCCGACGCCGGCGACCTGGTGGAGGGAAAGACCTACCCGAACCCCGCTCCGATGGTGCGCATCGATTACCTGATGGCCCACGGCGGGCGCTTCGAGGGGGCGCAGATACTCGACGAGCGGGAGGCTTCCGATCACCGCCCGCTCGTCGCCAGCTTAATCCTCAGCTCGCCTGACTCTTGAGCTGGTCCTCGAGCTTGTCACGCTCCAAGATGAGTTCCTCGAGGGTGGCCTCGCGGTCGGCGAGCTCCTTTTCGAGCTCTGCGATGCGCTCTTCGAGCTCGGCTTGAAGGTCCTCACCATCCTCGTCGGAGGCCTCGAGTTCCTCGATGCGTGCGGCGAGTTCTTCGACGCGCCCCTCGAGTTCGTCGCGCTCTTCGGTCAGTTCGGCGATTTGCTCGTCCTTTTCGGCCTCGAGCGCCTCGAGCTTCTCGGCGTGCTCGGCGCGAAGCTCTTCCATCTCGGCGCCCTGTGAACCTTCGATCTCCTCTTTGTCGGCGCGCAACGCCTCGAGTTTCTCTTCGTACTCCTCTTCGACCGACTCGATCCGCTCGGCAAGCGCGTCGCGCTCCTCGGCGATTTCTCCGAGTTCGCGGGTCAGCTCGGTCGAATCCTGCTCGAGCTCTTCGATCTTGGCCTGCGCCTCGACGAGGTCCTCTTCGAGCTGCTCCATCAACTCCTCGCGCTCGGCGAGGTCCTCGGCGGTCGGGCCGGCCTCGAGCGCCTCTTCGAGTTCGGCGACGCGCGCCTTGAACTCGTTGTTCTTCTTGACCAGCGCGCGCAGGTCGCCGGAAAGCTCGTCGAAGATGGCCTTTTTCTTCTTCTTGTCGGCCTTGAGTTCGTCGACGGTCGCCTCGAGTTCCTCGATCTGCTCGACCCACTTGCGCCGATTGCTCTGCAGGTAATCGGTCTCGCGGGCGAACGCCTCTTTCTCTTGCTTGTGCTCGTCGCGCTCCTTGCGGAACTGGTCACGCTCGGCGCTGACGGTGTCGAGACGATCCTGAAGGTCGTCGAGCAGCTCGCGGCTCTCGGCCAAATCGGCCTCGAGCGTGTCGCGGCGCTCGATGAGCTCGTCACGCTCTGCGGTGGTCGTCTCGAGGGCGTTTTTGGTCTCCTCGAGATCTTGCTGCAGCGCCACCACGTCGTCGTCGGTGGGCCGGGCATCCAAGGTCTGCTGGAGCACGTCGCGCTCGTCCTCGACCTGGGTGAGCTGAGCGCGCAAGGCGTCGGCCTCCTCGGTCAGCGTGTCGATCTGCGCGTTGGCGTCCTCGAGTTGGCCTTCGAGTTCGGCGATGCGCTCCTCTTGCGATTCGACGGTCGCGATACGCGCGTCGAGCTGCTCTTGTAGCTCGTCCCGCTCGGTCTCCAACTCGGCGATGCGCGTCTCCAGCTCGATGATCTTCTCTTCGGCCTGGTGGAAGCGCTCCTCGAAGCTCTGCAAGCTCTCTTGAGCCTCGCTGAGCTGCTCGCCGAGCTGCGAGCTCTCCTCGGCCACCTCGAACTTCTCCTTTTCGGTCTCGGCGAACTTGTCCTGAATCGCCTCGAGCTCCGCCTCGGCCTCGTCGAGCTGGGCGGTCAGGTTGTCGATGGTGTCGTCGCGCGTCTGGATATCGTTGTGGGCCGCTTCGAGCTCGTCGGTCAGCCCGTCGATCTCTTCGCGCGCCTCGGCCAACTGACCCTCGAGCGCGTCGAGCTCCTCGGGCTCGGGTGCGGCTTCGAGCTCGCTGCGCGTCTCCTTGAGCTGGCGCATCAAATTCCGGCGCTCATCCGAGAGGCGGTCGCGCTCTTTGCGGAGCCGCTCGATCTGCAGCTGTGCTGCTCCGCCGGGATCGGAGCCGGCGGCGTCGAGCTCGCGCTGCAGGTCGTCGTTATCGGCCTCGAGCCGGGCAAGACGCTCTTTGAGCTCCTCGTTTTCGGCGCGCAGCGCCTCGGCCTCGCCCGAATCGACAGCTGCTCCACCACCGCTGGGCGCGATCCCTGCAGCGGCGAGCCCCTGCGCGATCTCTTCGGGCGGGGCGTTGGTCGTATCGTCGTACAGGTCCTTGACGATGTCGCCCGACTCGGCGCGGGTGTCGAGATCGTCGTCGTCCTCCTCGCGGTACTCGTAGATGCCGTCATCGGCGCCTGTGGGCGCCGAGTCGGCCGGCTGCACGGGCTGGTCGGCGATCTCTTCGAAGTCACCGTCGCTCAGCATGACCGGCTCGGCATACTCCTCGTCGGCGTAGTCGTCACCGTAGGCATCGCCGTAGCCGTCTCCATACCCGTCGTCGTAGTTATCGCCGTAGTTTGCTCCGTAATCGTCACCGTAGGCGTCATCAGACGGCCCGAAGCGATTGCCGCCGCTCGGCGGCGGTGAGGGTGGCGCGCCTCCGGCCGGCCCCTGATTGATCGGCTCGGCGCTGATGGGCTCGGCGCTGATCGGCTCGGCGCCAAAGCCCGACGACTCGACGAGTCCCTCGGTATGCTCGGCGCCAAAGCCCGGCTGAGACTGGGACGGCTGCTGGAAACCCGGCGAAGACTGGGCGGGCTGCTGGAAGTTGGGCGATGATTGCGGTTGCTGCTGGAAGCCGCCGGCGCCGAATTGGCCACCCTGCGGCTCCTCGACCGGCTCGACATCGACCGACGCCGGCCCCACGCTCTCGACGCCCGCAGTCTCGACGAAGTCCAGCGGAAACTCGCCACACCGAATCCGATCGCCGTCGACCAAGACCTGGTTTTGAATCCGACTGCCGTTGACGTAGCTGCCGTTCGAGCTGTTCAGGTCGTACAGGGTGACCTGGCCGTTGTCGAAGACGAGCTTGGCGTGTTTGCGGGAGATCGACGGATTGTTGATCCGCACGATATTTCCCGGGTTACGCCCGATGGTCACTTCGGGAAAATTCGGGCCGATGTCGACCGAAACTTCCTGACCGGAATCTGGATCCTGATAGATCAGTTTTGCCACTGATGCACCTTCCTGAGTTTGACGTCTGGGCGCCATCTATACCGGAGCCAACTTGGCCCCAAAATGTATGAGTTCCAATTTGGCCTGTTTCCGACTACTTTGTGCGGGGGCACGACCACGCGCCGTTGTGAAGCCGCGGGCTCATAACCTATCGTGCGAGGGTGCCCTTGCCAAGTGCTTGAAGAGTTAAGAGGGAACCTTGAATCGTATCGGCCCAAAGCTGCACTCGGACCGACCCAAAGTCGTGGCCTTCGGAGGAGGAAAGGGAGGCACCGGACGGAGCACCATGTGCGCGGAAGTCGCGCGCTCGATTGCCCGTCAGAATCAGCGCGTGCTGTGCCTGGACGCCTCATGGTCGTGCCCGACGCTCAATGTCTTGCTGCACGCGGAGGAGCCGCGCTTCGATTTCCGCTCCGAGCCGATCCCGCCGATCGGCGAAGACGGATCGCACGTGGCCGACTTTATCGTGCCCACCGGCAGCAAGAATATCTGGTTGGCCAATATCGGCTCGGCTCGCCATTTTCCGTTCGTGCGCCCGCGCCTGGGCGCCGACGCCATCCTGGCGCAGTTGCACGAGCTCGACTTCGACTGGATTCTCATCGATCTTTCGCCGGGCCTCGACCCGTTCGACGTCGGCCTGTTCACCCTGAGCGACGTCCCCATCGTGGTCTGCTCGCCCGAGCCCGCCTCGGTGCGCATGTCCACCCAATACCTGCGCTCGGCCTTCTACCAGGCGATCGGCTACCACCCGCAGGCGCCTCAGGCGCGTGACGACGTGCTCGAGATGCTCTACGAGCAGCCGCTCAACATGAGCCTCGACAGCCTGATCGACAGCGCGCGCGACTCCGAGGAAGCACGCCACGTGGTGCTCGACACCGGCCGGCGCTTCGAGACGTATCTGGTGGTCAACCTGGTGCGTGAGGGCTCCGAGCGCGATCTGGGCTACGTGTTGTGTCACGCCTGGCACCAGGAACTGAACATCTTTCCGCGCGTGCTCGCCGCGGTCGACTACGAAGATCGGCGCTGGTTCTACAATCGGCGCACCACCGGGCTCGGCCCGGGGCGCGGCGACGAGGCGCTGTCCAAAGACACCGAGACGCTGGCCAAGAATCTGCTCGACATCTCGCTGGTCGACGCGCGCTTCCCACGCCCGGTCCCGCGCTCGTCGAACACTCACCCGGCGCTGCAGCTCGGCATCAGCCCCGAAACCGCCAAGAACGAGGTGCGCCAACACTGCCGGCGTCTGTGGGAGGGCTACCGTCGCGAGGAGAGCATCTCGCTGGTCTTCAGCAACCCCGCCGACCGAAAGAGCATCGCCGACGAGCTCGAGACGCTGTATCGACAGGTCCTGACCATGTCGAGCGACACGTTCAGCCCCGATCAGGTGCAGGCCGCGCGCCGCGACGCTGTGCGTCGTCGCCCTGCAGCCGAGGCATCCGAGGCGCCCCAAGGACGCCGTCGCAACGAGACGCCCCCGCTCCCCATGCAGGCCGCCCGACGAGAGCCGCCCCAGGCTAAATCGGACGCCTCCGAAGGCTCCACCAACGAGACGGCGCCCGACAACGTCGCCGACGAGGCTAAACAGGCAGGCCGAGAGGCCGAAGCCGACGAGGCGCCGACCCAACTCGACAAGCTCCGCGCCCGCACCGACTCCCCCGGCGAAATCGTCGCCTCGCTGCGCCGACAGGCCGACTTGAGCCTCCAGGAGCTCAGCCTGCGCACCCACATCGGCATCAAATACTTGGCCGCCATCGAGGACGCCGACCTCGAAGTGCTGCCGCGCCCGGTCTACCTGCGCGGCTACCTGCGCGAGATCGCGCGCATCTTCGACGTCGAGGCGCAGCCTCTCATCGACGAGTATTTTCGGTTTTTGGAGGAAGGGTGATCGATCACTCAAAACAAGTTGATGAATCCACGCTGCCGGTCTATCCTCACAAGCGGTCACTCAACCAACCACCGATAAAACGACATGGCTAAAGTTTCTGATCCCAAGAAGGCAGCTCGGCGCGCACGCGTCATCGCCTCGGATATCGCCATCTACCCCGACATTCAGAAGAAGATCGAGCGGGGCATCAAGAACGACAACCTCTTCGAAGAGCTCGCCGACGTGCTCCGCGAGGCGCGCAGCCACTTCGAAGCGTACGTGGACGCCGACCTGGTCGAGAACACGAATATCTTCGAGAAGGCGTTCATCGACACCGTCTTTGCCAACACCGCTCACATCGATAGCGAGATTTGGTAGGCGAACCGACCACATTTAGCTTCATCGTCGAACCCGACGACGAGGGGATGCGTCTGGATGTCTTTCTGGCAGACCAGGACGATCCCCCCATTTCACGTTCCCAAGTCAAGAAGCGGATGAACGCCGGCGAGATCACCGTCAACGGTGAGCACGTCAAGGCGGGCTATTCGCTTCGTGAAGACGACGTGATCCGTTGGGAGTTCCAGCCGCCCAAGAAGCCCTCGCTCGAGGCGCAGCCCATCCCCATCGACCTGCTGTACGACGACGGCTACCTGGCCGTGGTCGACAAACCGGCAGGCATGGTCGTGCACCCGGCTCCGGGCCACCCCGACGGCACGCTGGTCAACGCCCTGCTCTACCACTTCGACGACCTGGCCGGCATCGGCGGCGAGCTTCGCCCCGGCATCGTCCACCGCCTCGACAAAGACACCAGCGGCGCGCTCGCCGTGACCAAATGCGACGAGGCGCACCGCTTCTTGGCGCGCCAGTTTCGCGACCACTCCATCGAGCGCAAGTACCACGCGCTCGTCTTCGGCCCGGGCCTCGACGACGAGGGCACCTTCGAGAGCTGGCACAAGCGCGACCCGAACAATCGCTTTCGGTTCACCGGACGCATCGAGGCCAAGCGCCGCGCGATTACCCACTACAAGGTCAAAGAGCGCTACGATTCGGGCGTATGCCTGGTCGAGTGCTGGCTCGAGACCGGCCGCACCCACCAAATTCGCATGCACTTCTTCGAGGCGAACGCCCCGCTGTTGGGCGACGACGTCTACGGCGGCAAGAACACCTCGAGCACCAAGCTCATCGACCGCCAGGCGCTGCACGCCCGCGAACTCGGCTTCGACCACCCCGAAGGCCACCACGTCCACTGCGAAGCGCCCTACCCCGACGACTTCGCCCAGGCCCTCGAGGCGCTGCGCGCCGGTAAGGACTGGCGTTGAACACCATCGCTGAACTCATCGGCATAAGCGAAGCCCACTTGGGCTGGCTGCTGTCGGCGGCCTTCGCCGCCATCCTCATCCTCATCGTCATCGCCCGCGCCGTGCGCCGAAGCTTTCGCTCCTGGCGCGCCCAACGGCGCGGCAAGGCCGCCTCGCGCAGCGAGAAAGCCGCCGCGCAGCTATTGGAGCGAGAGGGCTACCGGGTGCTCGATTCACAGGTCAGGGCGTATTGGACGGTGACCATCGACGGCGAGCCCCACGACATCGAGATTCGCGCCGACCACCTGGTGGAGAGCGCTGGGCGGCGTTATATCGCCGAGGTAAAGATGGGCGCCGAGGCGCCCCAGATCACGACGGCAGCGACGCGCCGGCAGCTTCTCGAGTACCGCTGCGCCTACGACGTCGACGGCATCCTGCTGGTCGACATGCAGAAACTGGTGATTCGATTGGTGGAGTTCGACCTGAACGACACGATTGATGCCTGAGTGCATTCACGGAAGACTTTCGCGAAGTGTTCGGTGCGTGGGCATCTTGCCTTCGTCGGCGAGCGCTGGAAGCACTCGCACCGAAAGACAAAAGTCCTCCGTGATTGCTCTTAGCCCTCGCAGCGAATCAGTTCAGCAACAGCTTCGACACGTTCATGATCCTGCGGTTGATGTCCCGGTTCATGAACGAGGCGCGAAGCTCGTCGTCTTCGATGCGGTCGCGACGGTGGACGACGAAGTCGCGGGCGCGGGCAATGGCCTGCTTTTTGTCGTCCTGGAATTCGTCTTCGTCGGGCAAGATCTGGGTGTGGAAGTACAGGATGGCGTCCATCGAGTAGATCTCGCCGTCGTCGACCGTGTCGACGGCCGCCTGGGACTTCTCGATCGCCTCGTCGCGACGCCCGAGGATGCGCAAGGCGCGGGCCATCAGAGAATTGGCGTAGGCGGTGCCCCAGGTCATCTCGGCGGCCTCGCTTCGCTCGAGGCCGTCCTCGGCCTGCATCAGCGCCACGCGGGCGTCGTCGGAGGTGCCTGCGGCCAAGCGCACCTCGGCGAGCGCGAGGGTGGCGTGGATGCTCAGGTAGACGTTCGGGATGGAGTCGGCGATGCGCAGGCCCTCGTGCAGCGCTTGGTCGGCGGCCTTCAGCTCGCCCTGGTCCAGGTAGCACAGGCCCAGCGAAATCTGGCCGTCGGCGATCACGCCGTTGACCCCTGCTTTGCGCGCCAGATAGATGCCGCGCTGGATCTTCGAGATGGCCCGGTCGACTTCGCCGAGCAGGTAGTAGGCGTGGCCCAGGTTGATCAATACGCTCGCCTCGTCGCGGCGATGGCCAAGACGGCGGCACTGCTCGAGCGCACGCTCGTAGCGCTCCAGCGCTTCGGTGAACTGACCGTTGTAGACCAGCGCCACGCCCGTGTTGATCAAGAGCAGACGCGTCTGCTTGCCGATTTCGCCGCGCTCGGCGTGCTCGAGCGCTTCTTCGTAGGCGTCGAGCGCCTCGCGGTGGCGGCCCGACTGGCGCAAAATGATGCCGCGCAGGTTGTGGCAAGTCGCCAGGCCCTCGGCCGTCTCGTCGTCCTCGTCCTCGTAGACCGCGATCGCCTTCTGGAGCAGCTCGTAGGCTTGATCGCGCTTGCCCTCGTTCATCAGGCACATGACCTCGAGCTGCCAGCTCTTGGCCAGACCGATTGGACAATCATGCTCGCGAGCCACCGCGCGCGCCTCGTCGAGGTGGGCGCGGGCGGCGCCAAAGTCGCCCTCGTCGAAGTGGAACCTCGCCTCGCGCAGCAGCACGTCGACCTGCTCGTCGGGCTCGCCGATGCGCATGACCAGTTCGTGCAGGTCGGCCAAGGTTCGGCGGCGATTGCCGACCTGGCCGAGCTCGTGAAGCGCCTGCTCGCGCAGCAACAGCGCCTCGAAGCGGCTCTTGCTGTCCTCGTCGGCGCGCTCGAGCACCTTGGTGCACAGCCGAAGGCACTCGGCGGCGCCGAAGTCGCGAAACGCCTCTTCGGCAGCCATCTTGTAGTACTCGACGGCCTTCTCGGCCTCGCCGGCGCCGTCGAAATGCTTGGCGATGAGCGCGTTGTCGGCGATGCCGTGCTCGCCGGAGCTCGCCACGAGGTGCTCGGCGATTTGCAGGTGTAGCGACTCCGCCTCTTCGGGGAGCAGGCTTCGCGAGGCGACCTCCTGAGTCAGCGCATTGCTGAAGCGATAGCGGCGCTGCGCGTCGGGAATCGCCAACGGGTCGTAGGTGTCGTTGGGCGCCGGCTCGTGGCTGTCGGTGCGCTCGAGCAGGTCGAGCTCGACGAGCTGCTCGAGCTCCTCGACCGGCTTGCGTCCCAGGACGAGCTCGGCGTCGGCCACCGAAAATGGCGTCCACAACAACGAGACCTTCTGCAACACGATCTTCACCGGCAGCTCGAGCCGGTCGATACGCGCGCCGATGAGGCCCTCGACGCTTGCGGGCAGCCACTGCGGACTCTCGTCGCTCGTCTCTAGCTTTTGCAGCTCCTCGGCATCGTCGAGCAGCCCGCGGTCGCGCAGGACCTCGACGACCTCCTTGATGAAGAGCGGGTTGCCGCCCGAGCGATGCAGCACCTCGTCGACCAGACGCTTGTCGAAGACGCCGTGGACCCGAAGCAGGTCGCGCACCAGCGCCCGCGCCTCGTCGGGGTTGAGCTCGCCGAGTTGCTCGACGGTCACGTGCTGCGCGTTGGCGAACGCCTCGAAGGCGCTGTCGCCCTCGGGCACCCGCGAGGGGTTGGCCGTGGCGACCATGAACGCCGGCGCGTCGCGCCGCGAGTTGAAGAACTGCGTGGAGAACTCGAGCGTCGACTCGTCGAGGTTTTGCGCGTCCTCGACGGCCAGCACGATCGGCTTTCGCTCCGCAAAGCGAAGCAACACCTTCGAGATCGACAGGTATTTACGCGCGCGGCGCTCCTCTCCGTCGAGGTCGCGAAAGCGACTGCCGGGGTATTTGACGCTGAAAATCGAGCCGAGCGAGTGCAGCAGAAGCTCGCGCTCCTCGGCATCCTCGTCGGGAAAGAGCGCCTCGACGCGGGTGCGCAGCGTGTCGCGCAGCTGACGCAGGTCGTCTCGGGGCCCCAGGCGCATCACCTCGGTCAGAAAGTCGGCCACCGCGCCCAGGGGCACGTCGCGCTCGAAGGGCGTGATCATCGCCCGCACGATGCGCACGTTTCTGGGGGCGAGCCCTGCCAAAAACTCCTCGACGAGTGTCGACTTTCCGATGCCCTGCTCGCCGGTGATGAGCATCGCGCCGGCCTGGCCGCGAAGCAGCGTCTGGCGGTAGGCCGTGCGCAGCACGCGCAGCGGAATCTCACGTCCACGAAACGCGCGGTAGCTTCGTCGCAACTCGTCGAGCTGGGCGCGCTGGCTCTTGCGGCCTACCAGCCGGTGCGGCCTGAGCGAGCGCTCGTTGCCCTGGGCGTCCTCGAAGCGAATCTCGTCGACCGTCTCGCACTCGTACTCGCGGCGCACGCGACGGTAGACCTGCCCGCCCAGCAACACCTCTTTGGCCATCGCCGCTTGCGCCAGACGCACCGCGACCTCGTGAGCGGAGCCGAAAAAGCCCCACTGGTAGTCCCCGGGGCTCGTGTTCGTGCCGCGCTCGATGAGCGCCTCGGCCACCCCGGCGCCGATGGCCAGTTGCAGCGGGCTGTCGAGGCTGAAGCTCATGCCCGCGATCGCCTCGTGCAGGTCCATCGCCACGCGCACGGCGCGCTCGGCGTCGTTCTCGCTCGACACCGGGATGCCCAGCACGATGACAAAGTCGTTCTCGTTGACCCGGTGGACCACGCCCTCGTTTTTGAACGCGATGGAGTCGACGATGCGGGTGTACTCCTGCAAGACCTGCAGCCAGCGCGACTGGTCGGAGGTGCTCGAGCGTAGCTCCAACAAGCCGATGACCTCGCCTGCGATGACCACGACCTCTTTGCGCTCGCGCGCCAAAAGCTCGACCTTGCTCGGCTCGCCCTGCCCGTCGGCGACGAGCGTGTCGTCGGTGACCGGGGTCTTCTCGTTGATCACCTGCGTGCCCGCGCCGGCGGTCGTCGGCCCGCCTAAAGTTAGCACGTCGGTCATGGCGGTATTCGAGCGGTCCTCGGCGCTGTCCAGCTCGGCGTCGTCGGTGTGCTTTTCGACTTCGCGAAGGTGGCTCGCCAGGGTCATCGCGTCGTGGATGTCGCCCAAGCCGTAGAGCACGCGCGTGAGCTCGACCTGCAGCTCGCGCGCCGACTGGAAGCGCTCGTCGGGGTCGCGCGCCAGGACCTTGTAGAGCAGGTGCTCGAGCTGCGGGGGCACGTCGGCGTTCAGGCTCGAGATGTCAGGGACGACCGCCGACTTGACCAGGCTGAGCGTCTCCTCCTGGGTCGTCTGCTTGAACAGCGGCCGGCCGCACACCAGCTCGAACAACACCACGCCCAGACTGAACAGGTCGCTTCGGTGGTCGACGTCCTTGCCGCTGGCCTGCTCGGGGCTCATGTAGCTGAACTTGCCCTTGACCACCTGCGGGCTCTCCTCGGCCACGCTCGTCGCCTTGGCGATGCCGAAGTCGACGATCTTGACGGTGCCGTCGCGCGAGATGAGCAGGTTCTGCGGGCTGATGTCGCGGTGGACGATCGACAGGTCCTCGCCGTACTCGTCCTTGCGCTGGTGGGCGTAGTGCAGCCCCTTGGCGACCTCGATGGCAATATAGACCGCCTCGCCGATCGACAGGGGCCTCGAGGCGCGGTTGCACGCCGACAGGATCTGGGCCAGGTCGAACCCCTCGACGTACTCCATGGCCAGGTAGAAGTCGTCGTCGACTTTACCGAAATCGTAGATCTGGACGATATTCGGGTGGTTCAGGTGCACGGCGATCTTCGCCTCCGAGATGAACATCTCGATAAAGCGCTCGCTCTCGGAGTACTCCGGCAAGATCCGCTTGATGACGAGGGTCTTTTGCAGCCCCTCGGCCCCATAGCTTCGCGCCAGGTACACCTCGGCCATGCCCCCCGTGCCGATCTTGTCGACCAGCTCGTATTTGCCGAAATAGGAGTTCACGTTCTCGCCAATGTCCTGCGTCCCGGGCCCGGCGCCGGCTAATTGCCCAACGGCGCCCACTCCAACTGCCTGAGCGCCTCGTACACTGCGACGGCACACGCGTTGGAAAGATTCAAGCTGCGCACTTTGTCGGTGATCGGAATGCGAATGAGCCGATCGTCGAAGCGCTGCATGATGTCGTCACTCAAGCCGGTGGTCTCGCGCCCAAACACGAACACCGATCCCGGCGAGTAGCTGACGTCGGCGTAGTTTTGCGTGGCCTTCTTGGAGAAAAACCACATCCGCTCGCGCGGAAACGTGCGCTCGATCGCCTCGAAATTCGGGTGCACGCAAAGCTTGACGTGCGGCCAATAGTCGAGACCAGCGCGCCGCAGGTGCTTGTTGTCGAGCTCGTAACCCAACGGCTCGACCAGGTGCAGCCACACATCGGCCCCGGCGCACAGCCGGCCGATATTACCGGTATTGCCCGGTATCTGTGGCTCGAAGAGCACTACGTGCAGACTCTCGTCCTCGGCAGTGCCCCACCAATCCTGCGGCTCCCGTACAACAAAACCTTCCGTCGACATCTTAATTATGCGTGCAAAGTACCGTGAGTTGGCTGTGTTTCCAAGGACCACTAGCCCTCACGGCAGAATAACGCAATCTGAATGGTTATTCATCCGTCATCGCGCGCACCTAACCACCCAAACGTTTGCCTTGCGAGGTTGACCACCCCTATTTTAGGAGACAGCTAAGGATTTGAGTGCGGCGAGGCGTACGTATTTTAGAGTTAAGACGTCTCTTTGCTCGAAACGGGTCGAACCATGTTCGAAATCTTCAAAAGCCATCGCCGCAAAAAGCTCTACGAGCGCCCCCTGCCCGAGGCTTGGGACGAGCTGCTGCACGACCACTTCTCGTTCATCGCGGAGCTGCCCGACGACGAGCGCGAGCTGTTCTACCGGCACTTGAAGATCTTTTTGTGGGAGAAGGACTGGTTCGGCACCCACGGGCTCGAGGTGACCGACGAGATGAAGCTCGTCATCAGCGCCTCGGCGGCGCGCCTGGCCCGCAAGCTGCCCGTGGAGGTCTACGACCGCGTCAAAGAAATCGGCGTGTACCCCAAGGGCTTCAAGCCCCCGCACGACGACGAATTCCACGCCGCCGGCATGGCCCACGACTTCGGCACGGTCGTGTTCAGCTGGGACGCGGTCAAAGAGGGCATCGCCATCCCCAACGACGGCCAGGACACCGCGCTGCACGAGTTCGCCCACATGCTCGACCTGAACGACGGCGTCTTCGACGGCACCCCCAAGCTGCACACCTACCGCGACTACGCCCCCTGGGTCGACGTCCTCTCCGACCACTTCGACCGCCTGCAAGACAACCCCGACCGCTACGACATCATCGACGAATACGGCGCCACCAACGAGGCCGAGTTTTTTGCCGTGGCCACCGAGTTCTTCTTCGAGAAACCCGAGACCCTGAAGCGCGACGCGCCCGATTTGTACGAGGAGCTGCGCAAGTACTACAAGGTCGACCCGATACGGCGGGAGCCGACGATCTTTCGGGAGGATTGAGCATATGCGACCGTCACTACGGGCAACGCTCGGCGCGAACAGCAGCGCCTCGCTCGCCCGCAGCTAAAGATTCCACTAACGCCCACAAGGGGCTCGGTGGTTGGGAAGCCCAGCTCGATCGGCCTTGATTCCAAGCTAAGCAAATGGCTCCGCACGGCTCATCGTGACCGGGAATGCTCGACCTACAACCTCTAAGTAACTGCACGGAGATTGTGCGGGAAAGCTCGGCGAGCAATCGGCGGCAAGCACAAGGAGACAGCCCGCAGGCGATGCCAGCGGCATCGTCGAGGGATGGCGACGCAGTGATTGGCGTCGAGAGCCGCCGAGATGACCGACAGAATCTTCGTGTAGTTACTTAAGTGCAATCACATAATTTTTGGCAGAAACGGTGTCTAGATTCGGGTCTTGCTGGGGAATGAGCCCCACCTTGACCGGAGACGAAATCATGGGACGTCCTGCCAAACATATCCAGCTCGCAAAAGAGCAAATCAACGAGTTGCACGAGTTCTATCACCACGCCAAGGTCGCCAGGGAGCGAACGCGAGCCCAAATAGTGTTGCTCGCTGGCGAGCAAGGCCTGTCTGCCCCTGAAATTGCACGCCTCGTGAACATGAGCCAGCAGACCGTGGGTAGATGGATTGCTCGATATCTCGATGAAGGCATTGATGGGTTTGCAGATCGGCCTCGAACCGGTGCTCCATCGAAAGTAACTGAGGAGTTTGTCGAGCGGCTCATCGAGGTGGTGCGCCACCGCCCGCGTGCCCTGGACCAGTCTGTTTCGACCTGGACGCTCGAGCATCTTGCCGAGTTCATGGCCGAAGAGTTCGATATCGAGGTCAGTGGCGAGACCATTCGCCGGCATCTCGCCGACAATGGAATCGTTTTGCGCCGTCCACAGCACAAGATCACAAGCCCCGATCCGTTGTACCGCGTAAAAAAGCGCAGATTGAAGCCACCCGAGAAAACTTAGGCGACGACGAGGTGCTCTACTACGCAGACGAATTCAACATCAGCTGGCTGCCCACGCTTCGAGCCATGTGGTCGCCCGTCGGCCAACAGGTCATGATTCCGACGCCTGGCATCACCACCCGACGCTACGGACTCGGCGCGGTCAACTGGCAGACCGGCGACTGCATCGTTCTGGTGCGAAGGCGCAAACGACGCATCGAGGCATGTGAGCTGCTCGAAGCCTTACTTACCAAGCACCCCGACAAGACCGTTTACGTCGTCTGGGACAACGCTGCGATGCACTCAAAAAAGGAAATCGATCACGTCGTCGACCAGAGCAATGGTAGACTCAAGCTGCTGTATCTGCCGACCTACTCACCATGGCTCAATCCGATCGAGATGCTGTGGAGGCACTGGCGCCGGGAAGTGACTCACTGCGAACTGTTTGAAACCATCGACGCGCTTGTCGATGCCACCAATGACTTTTTCGATCGCTGTAATCGACTGCGCCATAAGGTGCTATCGATCATTGGCTCAAAGCACCAAGACTTCTGTGTTTGCACTTAACCTCTTTGGGAGCCTCAGGATTGAACAGTGGGCCGGGGATCCGTTAGGCTCGGGCTATTCGACGGTGTTTGGAAATCGGTTGGGTTGCCACGAAGCCCTAGCCTCATTCGGTCAACCTTTACCCACTGCGCTTATGACATCAGACTCCCGAGCGCCGGCCACTTCCCTGAAGGACTGGTACGGGTGGCAAGTGATGCTGGCCGACGTTGCCGCACTGATCTTGTTGATCATGGCAGCCGCTTTGCTCCCCTCCTTCAGCTTCGTCATGATAGCAGCATTCTTGCTGGGCCCGGCTCTTGTTCACCACTACTTAGGCGGTGGGGTCGGCAAAGCGGCTGGCAGTTTGGTACTTCGCGGTTTAATGCCCTGTGCCGTTGCCTTGATTGGCTTGCTGCTGTCCGATGGCAGCTCGAGCATACCCGGGTTAGCCGTCCTAGACGTGGTTCCCGCGTTCGCATTGGCAACAGTTGCAGGCGTTGTCATAGATTGGTTCATCTTGTCGTGGCGAAGCTTGGATGCATTGCCTGAAGACTCGTGAACTCCTTTGGCGACTATGGCACCTGAGTCGACGTCCTCACCAATCACTTCCACGCGCTGCGAGACAACTCCGAACGGCTCATCGTGACCGGGAATGCTCGACCTACAACCTCTAACCCCTTGTGGGTGATACGGAGCTAGTAGCTGCGGGCGAGCACGGAGGCGAAGCCGACGTGTGTTGCCCGTAGCGGCGTTCCGACCCCTCGATCACCCTCCGGAAAGCCTCTGCGTGGCATTTCCGACCCCTCGAGCATCCTCCGGAAAGCCTCTGCGTGGCATTTCCGACCCCTCGAGCATCCTCCCGAAAGCCTCTGCGTGGCATTTCCGACCCCTCGAGCACGCTCTGAAATGCCTCTGTGTGCGATTTTCGAGGGCGCGCGTCGCTCGCGACTGCCTCTGCGTGGCGTTTCCGACCTCTCGGACACCCTCGCGGCTGCCTCGGTGTGGCATTTACGACCTCTCGGACACGCTCGAAGATCGCGTGCGGAGCGTCCTGGTCAGGCGCGTCGCCCGCTCTCGCCGGTCTTGACGGCGGCGCCGATGAGGTGGGCGATGCGGATGGGTTCGGGGATGTGTCCGGTGTAGGTGAGCCGGGCGAGCGCGTGGCGCACGGGGTCGGGCTGGGCGCCCTGGACTTGGAAGAAGATGGAGTCGGCCTCGTGGATGGGGCCGGCGCGCCCGATGAGCTCGAGGCGGCGTTCGGGTTCGGGGAGCTTGGTGAGCGCGTTTTCGACGGCGTCGAAGTCGGGGTAGTCGCGCATCACCGCCACGCACGGCAGCCCCAGGCGCCGATGCAACTCGGGCAGGTCGACCACGTTGAAGCCGCCCAGCGCGATGCCGTCCAACAAGAGCAGGTGGAGCTGCGGCAGGAATTTGCCGTCGACCAACAGCTCGCAGATGACGTCGGTGGCGTCCCAGCCGTCCTGGCGCACCTCCCCCCAGACCATCCCCTCGAATTTGGTGTCGGCGCAGACCACGCCGGCGACCGAGACCGGCCCGCCGCTTCCGCGCACGAACGGCGCGTCGTCGAAGCCGATGGCGCGAATGGTGCGTTTTCGTTGGATGACGCGTTCGAGTTTCATTGGTTTTTGGTTCTTGGTTCGACCCCGCCGCCACTCTCCGACCCGTTACCCCTGCGCGACCCCAACGCGGCGTCGCATCTTGGTGGCGGTATTCGAGAATACGAAGGTCCAGGGCTGCTGGAGCATGCCGTGCTCGCTGCCCAGGTACTTCGTGTGGGGAAAGTAGCGACACGGGTCGTCGAGGACCAGGCTGGCGGCGCGCTCCAGGGCGAGCTCGACCATGCGGAACTGGGGCTCGACGGCCTGGGTGCTCAGCCGGCCGGAGAGATCCTGGGCGTGCTGGGCGAGTTCGCCGGTGTCGACGCCGGCGAGCCAGCCTTCGACGACGGGCCAGTCGAGGCCGTCGAGGGGCTGGCTGGCGGCCGCGCCGCCCCAGCCGGGGGCGAGGTGGCTGACGAGCTTGGCGAAGGCGATGAAGCGTGTGCGGGTGTCGAGGTACTGCCAGGCGCCGATGCCCATCGCCCACCCGGCGAGTTGCTTGCCCAGGTGGACGAGCAGCTCGGTGGGGTCGGCGACGCTGCGCCAGCGTCGGTCGACGATCAGGCGCAGGGTGCCGTCGTCGCACACGAGGCTGCCCCCGTCGACCTCGGCGGTCTCGAGCACTTCGTGCAGCTCCAGGCCGTAGAGGCCGGGCCAGCGCGTCGCCAGCTCCAGGTCGGCTTGTTCGGGGCCGCGAAGCGTGGTCGCGCCGTCGAGCGTCGGGCGGACCAACGTGGCGTCGAGCGCGCGCCGAATCACCGGCTCACTCTGGCGCAGGAGCGCGAGGAATGACGACAGGATGGGCCGCGGTATCAGGTCGTCGAGCACATCGCCGGGGAGCGCGCGGCTCGGCCAGTGTCGCGTCTGCGACTGGTGCGCATAGAACTCCTCCATCTCCGAGGTGCTGTAGCCGAGCGCCTTGGCGACCGCCGCCAGGCAAAACGCCCGGTCGGTCTGCCCCAAGCGCTGGGCGATGGCGAAGTGCGGCGCAAACGGCCGGCCGCCCTGCATCTCCTCGAACGCCTGGTGGGCGAGCGCCCGGAAGAACTCGTCGAGCTCCGAGGCGTTGTTGCGCTCGCCCATGTACTCGCACAGCGCGTCGACCGACGCCTCGTCGTCCGGATGGTGCAGCAACAGGTCGCGGAAGGCCGACAACACCTGGCGCTCGTCGCGGCCGAGCTCGACCAGGTAGCGCGCCTTGCGCGCCCTCCCCTCGCGCAAAACCTCGGGTTTCGACGCAGTCGACTCGAGGCGCTGCAGGTGGATGAGCGCCGTCTCCAGGTCGCCGTTCTCCGCCTCCAGCCGGGCGATGTCCAAGATGATGTCGGTCTGCGACGGGTTGCTTCTGAGCGCGCACTCGTAGGCGTCGAGCGCCTCGAAGCCGCGCCCGTCTTCTTCGAGCAGCCGGCCGATATGCACCCACAACCGCTCGTTGAGCGTGTCGTTGTCGGTCAACTCGGCGGCCTGGCGGTAGCAGCGCAGCGCCGCGTCGATCTGGTCGTTTTCGTGGTAGAGCTCGGCCAAGATCCGCAGGCTGCGAAGCTGGCCCGGGTTGTGCTCGAGCGCGCGCTCGAAATACTCCATGGCCGCCTGCGGATTCTTGCCGCGATGCAACGCGATATCGGCCATCTCGTTGAGCATCTCGCATTTGCGCTCGACCTCCGGCGTGTGGGCGAGGCGACGCTCGTAGAGGGCGAGCAACTCGCCGACCTCGCCGCGCTGCAACAAGAGCGGCTTGAGCTTGTCGAACGCCTCGGCATGACCGGGGTTGGCGTCCAAGACGGTGCGGAATTGCTGACACGCCGCGTCGAAGTCGCCCAGATACTTGCGCTGGACCTCGGAGGCGGCGGTGCGGTTTTCGAACGCCACCTGGGCGACCTCGGTGCGCTCGGCCTCCCGCTCGCACCAACGCACCAGCTCCGCCCAGCGGGCCACCCGCCGGCTGGCGAGCTTGGCGAGCTTGAGGGCCGGCAAAAAGTCGGGGAACCGGTCCAACACGTGCTCGCAGACGCGGAGCGCCTTCTTCTCTTGGCCCCGCCACATCAAGGTAACCGCCATCCACGTCAGGTCGGTCGCGCGGCTGACCACACCCGGGGTGCGCCGCGAGCCGATGGCGGCGAGCATCCCCAGAAGCTCGACGTCGTTGAGGTAGCGCGCCTCGTACAGCGCGCGCACCAGGCGGCCCTCGGCGAGCGGCGACGACTTGATCTCGTCGAGCTGCTCGTACAACTCGGCGCGCGAGGGGCGCGTCGAGCCGCGAAAGCGCCGGCGGAACACGGCCAACAGCGGCAGCACAGCGGGGTGGGCCCACATGCGCCGCAGGCTCTCGAGGGCGTTGATCTCGTCGACCGCGCCCCCCTCTTCGACGGCGAGGCACATGCGCACGAAGAGCCACACCGGATGGTCCGGGAAACGCTCGCTCAGCGCCCGGGTCGCCTCGGGCGTCTCGTCGACGCGCAGCAGAAGCTCCAGGGCGAGCTCTTCGCCCTCGCGCACGGCCACGCCGCGCTGCAGGCGCTCGACGATGCCGTCGACGGCGCTCTCGCTCGAGGCGACGTCGGTTCGCAGCAGGCCGAAGAAGGCGTCGACGTTGTCCGGCTCGGCGCGAAGCGCCTCTTCGAAGCAGTCGAAGGCCCAGTCGGGCGTGCCCAGATAATGCTCGACGAGCACACCCAACTCGGTCAGCCACGAGGCCTCGTCGGCCGGCTCGACCGCCAGCTCGACGAGGCGCTCGGTCACCTCGGCGGCCTCCGAATATTCGCGGCGAGCCAGACGCACGTCGAGGATCTCGACCAGCGCCGGGATGTGGCTCGGGTTGGCGATGAGGACCTGCTCGAGAAACTCGGCGCGCAGGCGATTGTCCCCGTTCGGCGACAGATACCAGCCGTGCAGATGCGCCAGGCGGAAGGTCAACCGCTGCCAATCGTCGGGCTCGACGGCCGACTCGAGCTTCGTCTCGAGCAGTTGCGCGAGCTCGGCCCACTGCTCGCTCGCGATGAGCGCGCGCTCGTCGTCGGGAAAATCGAGGTCGATGGCCCAGTCGTCGCCCGAGGCCGCCAGCGCGTCGAAGTCGTCGTATTTTCTCCAGGCGAGCAGCCGGTACGCCTTGGCGAGCCTCGCCGGCGCACAGTTCGCGTCGGCGGCGAGGGCCTCGTCGAGGTATTGGTCGACGAGACCGGCGCGTCCACCGCCGATATGGATCGTGCGGGCGAGCTCGGCGCTCGCCAGCGCCCTGAGGCGCCGGTCGGCGTAGGCGGAGGCGAGTGTTCCCAGGGATTTCGCGCAGTTGTTGAGGTCGCCGCGGGCGCGCGACCAGCGTGCCAGACGCCGCAGGTACAGCGGCCGGCGAGGCGCGAGCGCCACGGCGTCGCGCACGACTTTGTGAGGCTCCAAGCTGGCCAGCGTCGAGTCGGTCTTGCGCACTCGGCCCAGACCGTTGAGCAGCGTCGCCAGGCGCATGAAGCGCGCGGCGGCGACGTCTTTGAGGCGGTCGCGACGCGGGGCGTTGTCGGCCCTGAGCCGACGGCCGAGCGCGACGTCGGCGGCCACGAGCTGGCGAAGCGCGACCGCCTCGCGCAGGTGGTCGCCGACCGCGGCGGCCTCGCGCTGCATCATCACGAGCAAGGTGCGCGAGGGACTCCCCGAGTCGAGGCGCTGCTGCACGTAGTCGAAAAAGCCGGGCGTACCGCGCAGGAAAAACGCCGAGGCGTCGACGAGCACCACACGCGGCTCGTCGCGCAGGTGGCGCGAGACCTGCCGCCAGATCTGGGCGGCGCGCCCACGGTGGCCCGACTGATGGGCGCGAATGCCGCGCAACACCAGCCCGGGGAGCGTCTCGGGGGGCGACAACTGCTGTTCCAGGCGCCGCTCGACCTCGCCGTCGAGCCCACCGGCGAGCAGCCGCTCGGCCACGATGGAGGCGCGTCGCACCCCGGCGGCCTCCAACTCCTCTCTTGCATCCCACGCCTCGAGGCGCTCGAGGGCGTCGAAGAAGCGCTCGTCGGGCTCTTCCCAATGCTTGACGACCAGGTCGACGAGCAACGAGCGCACGGGCTGCGAAGTCTGCGTCCCCGCCTCCTCGAGGCGCGCGGCGGCCTGGCGGCCCAGCCCGCCGAAGAGTCGAAGCGTGTTGGCCAAAAGGTAGATGTAGCTCGAGCGCAGCTCGGCGTCGCCCTCGGCGCTCGTCTCCTGGCGAAGCTCCTCGACCCACTGAGCCCACGGGGCGCGCAAAAGAAGCTCACCGTCGTGACCGTCGAGGCCCACCGACACCGTGCCGCTCCAGTCGCGAGGCGGCTGCAGCGCCTCGGCGCGGTCGTCTGGGGCCGATCCGCCCTGGGAAGGCCTGGCGAAGCGCCCAGTCGACGGACTCTCGTCGACGAAAGCCTCGCTGGAGGCATCGCCGTCGACCGCAATTCGCAGCCCGGTCACCTCGAACGGGTCGAGCGCGTCGGCCGCGTCGGCCCCGCCCGTCTGTCGCGCCGCCCGGCGGAGACGAGCGCGTGCGTAGACCGAGTCGATTTCGAGGGTCTGCTCGTCGTCGACGTGTTGGGAGCCGTAGCCCGTAGAGAGGGCTCGCTCCAACTCGTCGAGCGGCTCCCATCCCTGGGGCTTGGCGAGGTTGTCGGTGACGCGTCTTTCAGCGGTGGTGGAATCGCTGGAGGGTACGGCAGGCAGGACGTCGGTGTCGTCGTCATCGTCGCGCGAGGTGGGCAGCACGTCGGTGTCGGCGAGGTCCTCGTTATCCGACGGCTGCGCGCCGACCGGTTCGGTGATCGGATCAGACGTCTCCCCGACGGCCGACGCGCGCTTTGCGTCGTCAATCGCGGTGGAAATCTCGTCGGTACTGGTTGTCTCTGAGGCGGCGAACTGGCCGCCCTCTCCCGACGTGTCAGACATACTCGTCCCTGCCAATTAGCTTCAGTGCATGGAGAGTATCTGCGCGGGGCCGAGGTTGCAAGCAGGGGCTCTGGCCCCAGCCAGAGAAGTGCGACGGGATGAAAGAATTCGGGCAGTGATTATTTTCACAGTTAGCCCTGTTTCAAAACAAGGAACCACTTCCGCCCGACAGCCGAACCACTTTCCGAGGCTTGCGACGTGTCCATGGATCGCGCCGAAATAGCTCGCCTGATCGACCAACTCGACCACCCCGACGCGGTGCGCCAACGCGAGGTGCGAGATCGCCTGGTGGCGCTGGGCCCCGAGGCAGTCGAGGTGATCAACGCCAACCTGCGCTGCGTGAGCACGCGGGTGCGCACCGGCCTGGTGCAGGTGCTCGCCGACATCGGCGACGAGCGCGCGCTCTTGCCGCTGATGCGCTACGTGTTCGACGAGCGCAACAACGTCACCGAGAGCAACGCGCGCGGGCTGGCCATGCAGTCGATCATGCGCATCGCCCAACCCCGACACGCCACCAAGCTATTCGACTTCTTGGTCGACATGCGCGATGATCCCGATGCATTTGTGCGCACTTACGTCATCGAGGCCTTCGGCAAATTGGGCGACGCGACCGCCACCCCTTATGTGCGCGAGGCCCTCGACGACGCGAGCGAATTTGTGCGCGAGCGCGCTCAAAAGACCCTCGACGAGTTGGAGATGAGCCAGACGAAGAACGCCCAGAAGCTGTCGGGCGAGGAGTTGCTCCGCGAGATCCGCAGCGCCACCGGAGCGCGGCTGACCTACTGCGTCAAGTTGCTCAGCGAGCACGACGACGCCTTCGCGCTGGCCAGCCAACTGGTGCGCGAGGATGGAAACCGCTCGATGGTCGGCCTGCAGGTGCTCCAAGGCCTCGACGACCCGGCCGCCCGGCGCGTGGCCGTGCGCCACTTCCAGCTGACCCGCTCCGACGCCGACCGCGCCGCCAGCCTGCGGCTTCTGGCCGAGCACCTCGACTGCGACGCCGAGGCATCCGAGCTCAACGCCATCAAACGCGCGCTCGACTGGGACGACAAGTTCATCGAGCTGGCCGCGCTGGCCGCCGCCGCCCGCTCGGGCCACCCCGAGCTGACCCAACGCGCCGTCGAGGCGACCCGCTCGGGCGACTATAACGCCGCGGCCACCGCCTCCGAGGCCCTCTCGAAAGCCGCCGACAAGCTGCCAGCCAACCTGGCCGACGCGCTCTTTGGAAGCATCCAGATGGTCAACGGCCACCGGCGCCACAACCCGCACGAGGATCTCGTGCGCACCGAGGCGTACCTGCTGCGCGCGCTGAGCAAGATGCTCCAGCCGAATGACGCGCGCTCGCACCAGGCCCAGCAGGCCGCCCTGGCCTCGCTTCGGCGCTCGCACGAGCAACAGCCCATCGTCATCACCGCCCTGGAGGTGCTGATGCGGCTGACGCCCAAAGATGGCTACAAGCTAAAAGATCGCTGGCACCCGGCCGACGCCGCCTCGTTGGTGCCGCTGCTTCGCCACGCCAACCCGAGCGTGCGCCGACGCGCCCTCGAGGTCATCCGCCGCGGCGCCCCGGGCGACGCGCCCAACCTGTCCCGTGAATTCGAGCGTTTGATGCGCGACGACCCCGCCCTGGTCAGCGAAGCGGTCATCCCGGCCATCCTCGAGACCTCCGGGCCCAACGCCAAGAAACAGCTAGCCCAGCTCGCCGTGGCCAATGAGCCCACGGTCCGCCGGGCTGCTGAAAGCGCGCTTCGACGCCTCAGAAATCGCCAACCCCACATCGACGTCCAGTTTAAGCGCGCGCGAGAATAAAAAATCACCACAGGGGGCACCGAGAACACGGGGGACTACTTTTTCGAGCATTTCTCCGTGTTCGCCGTGCACCCCGTGGTGATTTTCGACCTCAGCTCTCCTTTGTATTCATCGCTGCGAGGCCCTGCAGCACGCGTGGCAGGTCGAGGCCGAGCGTCTGCTTGACCTGCTCGGAGCCGCTGGCCGCCTTCATCGGCAGCGAGCCCTGGCGGTCGAGCTTGTCGAGGTTGGAGTCGATGACCGTGATCTTGTCGATGTCGATGTCCTGAATCGTCGACATCATCGAATCCATGATGGCGTCGAACTGCTGGAGCATGAAGATCGGGCGCGCAGCGTCGCCGGCGTCACGCCATGTGTCCAGAAGCGCCTGCAGCGCGGCCACGTTCGCTTTACCGTCCTCGATAATCTTCGCGGCGTTACCCTTCGCCTCCGCCTCGAGCTCGGCCTTGCGGGCCTGCGCGGGCTGGATGACGTCGGCGGCGAGCTGGCGTTTGACCTGCTCGAGGCGCGCGCGCTGCACGTCGAGGCTCGCCTGGGCCTTGGCCACGGCCGCGCCGATGCGCGACTGCTCCTCGGCGACCATCGCCTCGGCGCGCGTCTTCGCGTCGAGGATACGACGCTCGGCGTCGGCCTTGGCGATGTCCTTCTGGGCGTTGATCTTGGCGGTCGCCTTCTTGAGCTGGTTGTCGGCGTCGCGAATCGCGGCTTCGGCGCGGTTCTCGGCCTCGGCGATGCGGCTGTTCATGATCAGCGTGGCCGACTGCTTGCGACCGATGCTGTCGAGGTAGCCCTTGTCGTCGGTCACGCTCTGGATCTTGAGCGTGTCGAGCGAAAGTCCCAGCTTCGACAGGTCGTGCTCGGCCTCTTCGGAGAGCTCTTCGGCGAACATCTGGCGGTCGTTGTTGACCTGCTCGGGGGTCAGCCGGGCGAGCACGCCGCGAAGGTTACCTTCGAGCGTCTCCTTGGCCACGCGCGAGATCTGCTCGCGGGTCATCCCCAGAAAACGCTCCACGGCGTTGTTGATGAGCGGCTGGTGGCTGGCGATTTTGACGTTCGCCACGCCCTTGATGCTCAAGGGGATACCGCCCTTCGAGTAAGCGTTCGACACGTTCAAGTCGATGACCATGTTGGTCACGTCGAGGCGGTCGACCTTGTGAAATAGCGGGATGCGAAGCTTCTTTCCCGAGTGAACGATCTCGTAGCCCTTGCCGGACTTCTTTCCGCTGAAGACGAGCACTTCGCTCGGCTCGCAAATCTCGAGAAGGTTCGACACGGCAATTGCACCGGCTCCGGCAGCGATGCCGAAAACGATGATGATGCCAATGATTCCTCCAAACATACCGTCTCTCCCGATGTATATGCCGGCGGGTTCGACCGCCGACGGTGGCCGCCCTGCCCCGAACGGGACAGAGGCCGTGAAATCGTATTACACCTGATCCGAATCGCTGGGCTTCGACAGCCCCTCGAGCGAGCGCGACTTGCGCTTCTGCGCGAGGTTCTTGCGAGCCGCCTTCTCCAGACTCTTGCGCCGCTCCTTCGCTCCGTCGGACGAATCGCCAGACGAGGACTCGCCGGACAAGGCGGCGCGAGCCTCCTTGTTGCCGGTGAGCGCGCCGCCGATGTCCAGACCGACGGTGTCGCGCATCTCGCCGAAGATATTGCCGACGATGCTGGGGAACGAGCTGACGTAGTTGGGAAGCGCCTTGCCGTCGCCGCTGTCGATAAGCGCGACCTCGCGCACCGACACCTGACGGGCCGCAGCGCTGACCTTCTCCATGATCGACTCGAGGCGGTGGATGATGAAGACGTCCATCGCGTCGTCGCCGGCCTCGGTCCACACGTCGGTCATCATGCGCAGCACTTCGGCCATCGCCCGGCCCTTCTCGGCGATCTCGGCGGCCTGACCGGCAGCCTCGAGCTCACGGGAGACCTTCTCGGCCTCGGCGGGGATGACGACGTCGGCCTGCAGACGAATCTTCTCGAGCTCGGTACGCACCTGCTGGAGCTCCTGCTCGGCCTCGGCGCGGGCGGCCAGGGCACGCGCCTCGGCGCGCTCCTCTTCGGACTTCGCCTCTTTCTCGAGCTGTGCTTGAAGCTCACGCAGGGCGTTCTGCGCCTTTTGAATCTGCGCCTGCGCGTTGCGACGGGCGACCTCGCCCTCACCCTGAGCGGCGGCCTCGGCCTCCTCGGCGGTCTTCATCGAGTCCGACTCGGCGACCTCGGCGACCTTGATGATCTCGGCGATACGTTTGCGGCCGATCGAGTCGAGATAGTCGCGCTCGTCGCTGACGTTCTGGATCTTGAGGATATCGAGGTGCAAACCGAGCTTCTCGAAATCCGGGGTGGCTTCCTCTTGGAGGCCCTCGGCGAACTTGAGCCGGTTTTCGTTGACCTCTTCAGGGGTCATCGACGCCAGGACGCCGCGCACGTGACCCTCGAGGGTCTCCTGAGCGACGCGCAAGACCTCGCGGCGGTCGCGGCCCAGGAAGCGCTCGATGGCGTTTCCGATGAGCCGCGGGTTGCTCGAGATCTTGACGTTGGCGATCGCGTGGACGTTCAAGGGAATGCCGCCCTTCGAGTAGGCGCCCTCGATATGCACGTTGACCGACATCAGCGTCAGGTCGAGGCGCTCGACCTTCTCGATGATCGGCCAGCGAAAGCGCCGGCCGCCGAACATCGGATGCCAGCCGCGCGTGGAGCCGTCCGAGGCGGTGTAATTACCACCCGAGAAGATGACGACCTCGTTGGGACGTCCCACGATCAGGAAGGACTTGGCCACTGCGAAGAGCAGTAGGAGTCCGACGACGACCGCCAGCCCGAGAGCGACGACCAAGATGAGTGATTCCATGACTAATTCCTCGTTTGCCCCACCCTATTCGGCGCCCTTCTTTTCGAGCGCAGACCGATGGACCACTTTTGCGATGCCGTCTTTGACACCCAGAACAAAAACTTCCTCGTTGAAATCCAGAACGACCTCATCGTCGACCGATTCGGCCAACATTTCAATGGTGCGGTCTTTGAGATGCATCTGGATCTTGCCGCGCTTGCCCGCGCGCAGGGGGAGGACGACCTTGCCGGCCGCCCCGCGATAATCGTCTTCGGTGATGCCTTCGCCGCCGGTGCCCGAGTTGACCACGTGCATCGCGTAAGCGACACCCAGCCCCGACACCAGCCCCATGACCAGCGACAGGCCGAACACGCCCATCGCGCTCTCCCACAGGCCGAGCCCCTCGAAAATCACGCCCGTCAACCCGAAGAAGGCGAGCGCGAATGTCCAGAACTTGAAGCTCGTGAAGGGATTGAAGCGCTTGGAGACGTTGACCTCGATCTCACTGTCGTGGCCGTGGTCGGCGTCGAGGTCGAAGTCGCCATCGGCGTCGAAGTCACCGTCGAGGTCGAAGTCGCCGTCGAAGTCCGCATCAAAATCGGCGTCCATATCGACGTCGAAGTCCCCGTCGACATCGGCGTCCGCCTCGAAGAGGCCGCCGAACACCGACAGCGCCACAAACGCACCACCGACGATCAAGCAGAAGATGTAGGTGAGGAAAAGTGCGGACATTGCATGCTCCGAAGCGCCAAGTCGTCCCGAGACTTTTTAACGGGACTTATAGATACTACGTCCCGTCCGGTGCAATCAAGGTGCCTGCGCCTACTGGATGTGTTCATCGTCCGTCGATTAACTCGTTGTAAGTCCAAACGGCGATGGGGTCGATGATGGCCCGTGAACGTGACCGTCTAATCATCATATACAAATCGCACCGCACACGACCCCTGCGGGCTCGCCCTCATTCTTACCTACAAATCTCAAGTCTTTTGGATAAGCGGAGGCGTAAGCCGGAGCGCCACCCCTCGTAGCGTAGCGGAGAGGGGTCTTTGTAGCCGCATGTGACCGAGACGAAGTCGAGGGAACGTGGGGGGAAGGGTCAACGCTCGACACACGTTCGGCATTCGAGGATGCACGTTGCGAAAGTGGTCGGTTATTGGAAAAGACAAAAAGCAACCACTTGTCGAGGATGTCCGCGGCGCCCCGGGCGCTCCCTTCGGTCACACCCGGCTACAAAAACCCGGCGGACAGCGCCGGGTGGCGCTTCGCCTGCGGCTACGCTTTTCAGGTAGCCAAGAGCGAAATGAGCTGGGTCGAGATGTGGGTAAGGATAAGGACAAGCCCTCCCGGGTCTATCGGCAACAATTTGTGGGATCATCAGACGGTGCCCCCCGCTTGCTCATGCTTGGAAGCTTCGAGTAGGCTCCAACGAATAGTCGAATAAACCTGCAACACCAGCGTGGGGAAGATATGAGGCGCCTCTTGCTACTACCGGTCTTAGCATCTTGTTTGAGTTGCATGGGCATCAACCACGATCCCCCCCGCGACGGATGGGAGGTTTCCGAGTCGAATGAAACGCGCGGCACTCAGGAGTCGGATGATGGAGTCGACGCCTCAGCGCAACACAACGGCGTGGTGGTACATCCGGATTCTGAGCGGCAGCCCACATTGTCCTCCGAGGTTCGACGTTCTTGTGGAAGTGCCCTAGAAACTCCCCAACGGGCGCGGCTTCTTGCGTACGTCTATTTGCAATTGGTCGCGGCGTACGACGCAGACAGAAACGACGACTGCACCATGCCGGCTGAATACGAGCCAGTGTACGAGCATGCTCCCGTCGATCTCTACCTACGATTCCCAGACCACAACCCGACATGGCACAAATTCGAGGTCGAGCGAGGAGTACTCGGGCAAGAGCGACGGGGGGAGACGGCCTGGTTTGTAAGTGTAGAGGACTCGGAAGGCGGCACATTCATCTGGGAAGTCCCGTTCTATCTTGGTGAGAATGCCCGAATCTCTATCTACGGCCCGGAGTGCTTCCCGCTCGATCCGTATCCACCCGCACAATGGGATGCCGCCAAGCTACGCGAGCGCTTTGGAAGAATTGAGCTGCGAGTCGAACAGGCTGAGAGCGGCATTTCCAAAGAGATCTCATCGCCTTACTTCGACATAGTCGGTGTAGGGGTTCCGCAATTGCGCCATTCAGGAACCCTCGCTGTGTGGGCTAGGTGTTATATCCGCACTTAGCCCCAAGGTGCCCCCTCAAAAACTCGAAATTCTTGAACCGCCTCGGACTAACACAATGAGGCTCTCAATTGTCACAGGTCCCAGACCCGTTGTTGGCGATGGCTACATCGTCACCCGAGAGGCCGTGCTTGTCTGCAAGCGCTTCGGCCTGACAGCGCGGTAGCTTCGGGTTGTCCTCAACACCTAGTCCAGAGAGCTCTTCGAGGCCGGACAGTGCTTCGATGCTGCGAAGTTCGTCGTTGTATTCGAGTATCATCGCAGAAATCTTTTTCAGGGATTCGAGACCCGCCAAACTCTGCAGGTTGTCGGAGTCGATCAGTTCCATATTCGACCCGATCTCGCGAAGCGAACTCAGAGCCTCGATACTGGTGAGTGAATCACAGTAGCGAATGTAGAACACATCGTTGATCCGCTCGAGACTCTCGAGCCCATGCAGACTCTCCAGAGTATTTGCGTCATCAAGGTCGATGCTGTTCACGGCCTTCAACCCTTTGAGAACAGCCAAATCCTTGGGACGAATATCGTCGCCCGCCGCGAATGGACCCGTGAGACTTACTCCTGTACCGAGTTTGTCGCAGGTGGACTCGCAGAAAGCTTCGACGCTGTCTCGGTCGTCAAGAAATAGGCCATTTTGCTCCTCGTAGGTGCAGTCGTCGAATGTATCGAGTTGTAAGCGGGGACAATCGATTGAGGACCAGGAGGTCGTCTCGACCTCTCCCCCATTCTCTTCGCCGCCGCACCCGGAGGCAATTCCAACGAGAATGGTGAACAGCAGGATGGTCACAGCAGGGTATCTTTGGTTTGTCATGATAGATTCGGTGTGTGCGAAGCGTTGTTCTCTTATGCGTTGACGGTAAAGTACTACGCCGGAACTCGGTTGCCGCGTCAGAAACGCGTTCAGCTCGCACGAAATCTTCAAGCCCGCTCCTCTTCCACTTCCTGCAACACCCCGTGAAACTGCTGTTCGGTCAGCCCGAGCTGGGCGCGCAGCCGCTCGAGGAGTTCGACCTCCTCAAATTGGACCGTCTCGTCGGCCGCCGCCATGTATGCGGCCTGGCGCACCAGCGCGATGGCCGTCTCCTCGTCGCGGTAGCCCTCCCAATTGAGTTCGGGGGGCGGCTCGGAGAACCAGCCGGTGACCTCGGGGGCCGATTCACTGCGCTGGACCAGGTCCATCAAAAAGGTGCGCTCGCGATCGCGCAACTCGCCGTCGGCCCAGGCCACGGCGAACAAAGTTTGGAATACGTCCTTCATGTCGATTGATCCCATCGGTGAGCCCTCGCGCTCGTTGAAGTCATATAGAAAATTTCCAGTCCCCTTGAATCGCGGGACCGGTTTGAGGCATCATAAGGGTAGCCCGAACATGCGCCAACCACGGTGGGCCTGAAAAGATTAAATCTTTTTGACCCGCCGCGCGTATGTTTAGGATGTAGATAAGGCTTCCATGCAAGCAGTCACTCACGCGCACCGCGCTGAAACCGGTCTCATGAATGTTTGGCGAGACAAATGGTTGCGGATCTTCACCGCCTCGGCCGTCTTCTGGATGGCTCTGGTGCTGACTCCGCGTGCCTGGGTCGACGACGTGCAGACCCAGGAGAGCGCCGAGGTGCCCGTGCGCCTTCTCGACCAGCCCGACGACTGCCTGTGGTGCGAGCCGTACCACGCCGTCGAGCCGGTCAACTGCACCGACGAGGAGCAGGACAAGCCCGTCTGGCTCAATCCCGACGAGCTCCAACAGCCGCAATCGGCGCCCTGCTTGGACAAAAAAGCCGACGAGAAGCCCAGCGCGTAGCCCATCGAATTGCCCGGGCCACTGGACATTCCCCGCCGTCTGCACCATATCTATAAGCAACTCAAGCTATCTTCTTGGGGATTTCCCCGGAAATCTCTGCTCCTATATTGAAAAATTGAGATTCACAGATCGGGTCCGTACGACCCACGAACACGGTTTTGTAACATGACTGAAGAACAAAGCACCCGCTCCCACGGCCGAAAGGGCTCGAACGTCCCGGCGCCGCCGGAGCACGATTATGTACGTTTTATCCCGCTGGGCGGCCTCGACGAGGTCGGCATGAACTGCGCCATCATCGAGTGCAACGGCTCGATGCTCTTGGTCGATTGCGGGCTGACCTTCCCGGAGGACGAATTCGGCGTCGACATCATCCTGCCGGATTGGACCTACGTGATGGACAACCTGGACCGCCTCGACGCGGTCTTGCTCACCCACGGCCACGAAGACCACATCGGCGCCCTGCCCTTCTTTTTGCAGGAGGTCGACGTGCCGGTCTACAGCGGCCGGCTGACCCTGTCGATGCTCTACAGCAAGCTGCAGTCGCATAACCTGGCCGGCGAGGTCGATCTGTTTCCGGTCGAGCCCGGCGAGCTTATCGAGCTCGGCCCCTTCGTCATCGAGTTTGTCCACATCAACCACTCGGTGCCCAACGCGATGAGCATCGCGCTGAAGACCCCGCTGGGGAACTTCATCTTCACCGGCGACTGGAAGCTCGACCAGACGCCCATCTACGAGCCGCCGATGGATATCCAGCGCTTCGCCGCGCTGGGCACCGAAGGCGTCGTGGGTCTGTTCGGCGACAGCACCAACTCGGAAGTCCCGGGCATGTCCACCAGCGAAGCGGTGGTCCACCAGGGGCTTCGCGACGTGCTCGAGGCGGCCGAAGGCCGCGTCATCGTCGCGCAATTCTCGTCGAATATCTTCCGCGTGCGCGGCATGCTCGAGTTGGCCAAGGAGCAAGGCCGCAAGGTGGCGCTCTTGGGCCGCAGCCTCAACCGGAACTTCAACCTCGCCCGCGAGGAAGGCTTCATGAAGCTTCCCGGCGAGGACGTGCTCATCGACGCACGCGACATCGAAGATTACCCGGACAAGGAACTCCTGGTCATCTCGACCGGCAGCCAGGCCGAGCCGCGCGCCAGCCTCACCCGCATGGGCCTCGGCGACCACTACCAAATCTCGGTCAAAAAGAGCGACACTATCGTGGTGAGCGCGCGTAAGATTCCGGGCAACGAGCGCGGCATCTACAACATGCTCAACAACCTGGCGAAGTTCGGCGCGACCATCATCACCGCCAACGACGCGCCCATCCACTCGACGGGCCACGCCAAGCAGGAAGAGATCAAGTTGATGCTCAACCTGACCACGCCCGAGTATCTGGTGCCGGTGCACGGCGAGTATCGCATGCGCAAGCGCCACGCCGAGCTCGGCAAGGCCGTGGGCATCGAGAACCAGCAGCTCATCGAGAACGGCGACGTGCTCGAGTTCGACCACACCGGCGCTCGCGTCGTCGGTCACGTGCACACCGGACGCCTGCTCGTCGACGGCAAGTACACCGGCGACCTCGAGGAGATGGTCCTGCGCGACCGCGCCAAGCTGGCCAACTCGGGGATCATCGTGGCGTTCGTGGTCATGGACCGCGATACCGGTGGCGTAACCGCGGCGCCCAACTTGATGCAAAAAGGCTTTATCGGTGAGACCGAGATCGATCACCTGATGGACGAGGCGTCCGACTACGCCCTCGACGCCATCCGCCAGCTCTCCGAGCAGGCTCGCCGCGACACCAACGAGGTGCGCGAGGCGGTCAGAAGCTCGATCCGACGCTTCTTCCGAAAGAGCATCGACCGCAAGCCGGTCGTCATCCCGGTGGTGCACGAGGTGTAAGACACCCACGCACACCCGAGCACAGTTGCATCTGTACCCGCGGCCGCGCGTCTGCTACCAATTTATCCGACATCTTTGTTGGATATGATTGGCACGGACCGCGGCCGCGCGTCGTTGTCCGGCCCCCTGGCGCTGGTGACAATGATGATGCCCCGCTCGTTCGCATTCGCCGCTGCATATTTGGCACTGCTGCTCACCCACTTCCCCGCCTCGACCGCACAGGCGACGGAGCTGCGCCGCCCCTTCGCCGAGAGCATCGCGCTGGGCTACGGCTTCGACAACAACTACTCGCGAAGCGGCTGCACCGACTACAATTGCGGCAGCATCTGCTACGACGGCCACACGGGCGCGGACTTCCCGCTCGTGGTGGGCACGGACGTACTGGCGTCCGCTCCGGGTACGGTCGTCGCCACCTACAACGGCTGCTCGAACTACGGTTATGTGGGCAACACCTGCGGCGGGCGCTGCGGCAACTACGTCAAGATTCGCCACCCCGACGGCGAATACACCCTCTACTGCCACATGAAGAAGGGCTCGCTTGTCGTCTCCAACGGAGACTCGGTCGACTGCGGCGAAAAAATCGGCGAGTCCGCGAGCTCCGGAAGCTCGAGCGGGCCGCACCTGCACCTGGCATGGCGAACGAGCAGCAACGTCGGTCAAGACCCTTATGCAGGCGCTTGCACGAACTCGCCAGGCGCCTGGCGTGACCAGAATGGCTATCGCGACCCCGTGGGTGCCTCCTGCGGCTGCTCGCCGAGCACCGAGGTCTGCGACGGCTCGGACAACGACTGCGACGGCGAGGCCGACGAAGACGAGGTCTGCGAGGTCGACCTGCTGGTCGAGGCGCCCATGAGCTACGCGCCGCCCAAAACGACGGACGTCAACGGCGACGGCCTCCAAGACGTCTGCGCGCGCTTCGGCGCCGGCTGGGGCTGCTATCTGGCCACGGGCGACGGCTGGGGCGAGCGCGTCACGTCGAACAAAATGAGCGACGACGGCGGCTGGGGAAGCCGGCACTACTACGCCACGATTCGCACCGGCGACGTCGACGGCGACGGCTTGGCCGACGTGTGCGGCCGCCACTCGCGAAACGGCTACCAGTGCTGGCGCTCGACCGGCTCGGGCTTCGAGCACTACGCCGACGCCCCCGGCTACACCAACGACGACGGCTGGACCGACCCGGGCTACTACACCACCTTCCGCCTGGCCGACGTCAACGGCGACGGCAAGGACGACGTGTGCGCCCGCGGCCCCGACGGCTGGAGTTGCCAACTGTCGACCGGCTCGGGCTTCGGCGACACCGTCGACGGGCCGGATTGGACCGACGACGTCGGCTACAACCACGCCTGGTATTACGGCACGATTCGCACCGGCGACATCAACGCCGACGGCAAAGACGACGTGTGCATCCGCCACTCGCGCGGCTATCGCTGCTACACGTCCAACGGCCAGGGCTTCGACCATTTCGCCGACATCGCCGACCTGTCGAACGACGGCGGCTGGACCGACGCCAAATACTGGTCGACGATTCGCCTGGCCGACTACGACGGCGACGGCAAAGACGACGTCTGCGCGCGCTTCTACGGCGGCTACCGCTGCATGCGCACAACCGACTCGGGCTTCGAAGCCCCCGAGCATCTGCGCAGCTTGAGCGACGACAGCGGCTGGGGCGACCGCGACAACTACTCGACCTTCCGCGTCGGGGACCTGAACCTCGACGGCGCCGACGACTTCTGCGTGCGCGCCAACGCCAACATGACCTGCTTCGGCAAGGAGGTCGGCGGCGACGTCTTCCGCTTCGGCGGGCCGACCTGGTCCGACGACAACGGCTGGGACGAGGCGCGCTACTACCAAACGATCGCCATGACCGACCTCGACAACGACCGGCGCCGCGACCTGTGCGCGCGCAGCAAAGACGGCCTCAACTGCGTGCTGCGCACCGACGACGGCTTCGAGCCCATCGCACGCCTGGACGACTTTACGAACGACAGCGGCTGGGGCGTCATCGAGCACTGGAGCACGCTGCGGCTGGGCAGCGGCGAGTGCCGCGCGGAGTTGTGTAACGGCTTCGACGATGATTGCGACGGCGAGGTCGACGAGGGCGGCGTCTGCAGCACGGGCGAAGACGCCGGCAATGGTGGAAACGCCGACGCGGGCTCGCCCGACGGCGGCTCGGCAGATGCCGGCGCACCGG
Source organism: Persicimonas caeni (assembly GCF_006517175.1). NCBI lineage: Bacteria > Deltaproteobacteria > Bradymonadales > Bradymonadaceae > Persicimonas > Persicimonas caeni. Next base: position 8,042,705 of record NZ_CP041186.1, read on the forward strand.
ACACCGGCCGGACCGACTCGGACGCCTCCGGCGGCGACGTCGCCTACGACGACGCCGCGTCCACCGGCGGTGCGTCGACTTACGCCGGCAAGGCCGCCTGCTCGACGGGCACCGGCTCGGCGCGATCCACGCCGCTTCTGCTCGCGCTCCTGCTCCCACTGCTCCTCATCTGGCGCCGCCGACGCAAAGCAGTCCCTGCCCTGCTCGCCGTCGGCTTGCTGACCCTCGTCGGTTGCGACAAGGGTGAGCCGACGCCCGATGATTCAGCCAACGCCAACACCCAGACACAGTCGTCCGCGCTGACCTCAGCCGAGGCGCCCGCCGCATCGAAGCTCCTCGCCGTCTATGGCGACTGGAGCCTGCGCGGCACACTCCAACCCGTACCCGAGAACTCCGACGCCGCCCCGCGCTACGCGACCACGCTGCTGCGCGACGGCAAACCCCAGAGCTGGCCGCTCGACGACGCGTTCATCACCAACGCCGTCTTCGTGCCGGGCGACACGCCCAAGCTCGCCGCGCGCCTTTCCAACGGCCGTCTCGTGCTCGCTAGTCTCGCCGAGGAAACGGTGTCCGACACCGTGTCAGAGCTCGACGACGGCGTCGGCTTCGTGGTCTCGGCTGCCGCCGACGGCTGCTGCATCGCGTATATGCGCGGCGACATGGGCATGCAGTCGAGCCTCCACGTCTACGCCGTCGACGGCTCGCGCTCACGCGAGCTGACCGTCGAGCAAAACGGCTGGTCGCCGGCCATCTCGCCCGACGGCTCGAAGGTCGCCTACGTGGCGCCGACGTCCGAAGGTGAGACCGGGTTCTACGTGCACGATTTCAACACCTCGCAGACACGTCGGCTCGACGTCGCCGAAGGCGCCTTCCCCTCCGGCCCGCAGCCGCCGTTCTGGACCGACCGCGGCATCGCGTTTGCGGCCGAACGGGGCGCGTACATCGTCGATTTGCAGGGAGGCATTCTGGAAAGTGCGGCAACGACGGACGGACTGCTCGTCGACTACTCGACGGGACGATTCGTCGATGCGACGGGCGCCGAAATCAAATTGAGCGTGTCGCAATAGATTTCGGAGGCAGCGCATCTTGCGCTGGTTGCAAGGCCGCAAACTCCTGCAACCAGCGCTCGAAGCGCTGCCTCCAAATTCATATCAGCAACGGCTCATTGACCGCCGGGACGAACAGGCTCGGCGGGATCCGCCGGCTCGGCCTCTTCGAGACACGGAATCTCGCGAATCCGCGTGCACTCGGGCTTGTCGCCGCACATGCTCACGGCGTAGCCGTCCGGGCAGCTCCACCCGCTATTCTGGCCGGTCTGGAACTCCTGGCCGATCAAATCGCCGGTCGAGAAGATGATGTTATTCTCCACGTCGGCCGCCATCATGGCGGCGTCGCTGTTGAGCGAGCCGGCCGGGAACGGACCGTAGATCTCGGCGCCGAAGGAGGCGTCCGAGCCGTTATTGCGCCCCTCGAGTTCGATGACGTGGGTGCCCGCCGTCAGGCTAATCGGCGTCATCCACCAGCGGCGGAAGTTCTCCATGGCGCTGCCGGTCTTCGAAAAGATCAAGCTTCCGTCGACGCTGAAGCGAATCTGATTGTCGGCGCCCATGCCCACCAAGTAGTCGCCGTCGGCCGGCACATCGATGCACTTCGTGAACCCGATCCATTCGTTGGTCGGCTGCGTTCCCACGCCGCCATTTTGCCCGCACGCCCACACGCCGACGGTGTTCAGCCGGCTGCTGGGATCATCGTAGGTCATGCCAAAGAAGGCGTTGGTCTCGGGGGTTCCGTCGGGATACATGGCGCCGAGAGCGGAGTAGTTTCCGTTATAGTCGCCCTCGCACACCGTGTGAGTGGTGCCGTTGTAGGTCGGCTCGACCGACTCGACGCGAATACAGCTCTCGCCATCGTCGCTGATCTGGAAGCCCTCGGGACACTCGCAGGTCTCGATGCAGTCCTCTTCGCTGAGTACGTGAATCGGGAACTTGATGGCCGCGCGCGACGGGTGCGGGTCGCCCTGGGCGATGAGCAGGTCCTCGATGCGCACGAGGTTGCCGTTGGCGTCGTAGCCCATGTCGAAGACCGTCGCCTTGATCTGGTACGTGCCGGGAGTGGCTGCCGAAATGGTCGCGCACGCCGTCGTCACGCCTTCGTCGGTCGTCTGCTGGCTCGTCGAGACAATCTGCGCCCCGCTCAGCCCCGCGCTCCAGTCGACCTCCATCGGGTCGGAGTCGGGGTCGGAGATGTCGATGCACACGCGCGTCTCTTGCTCGCAGGTGAACTTCGAGGGCTGGAACTCGAGCTCATCGATCTGGGGCGGATGGTTCGCCGTGCCGATGATGTCGAGCCCGCCGTTGTCCTCGCCGCGACACTGCAAGATGAGCAGCGTCTCGGTCGTCGAGCCGGCGAAGACCTCGATATTGTCCTGGTGCGCCGACCAGCAGTCCTGCGAAGGGTCCCCGTTCTCCTGGATGGGCTCGACGAGCACGTCGTAGCAGCCCGGAGCCAGGTCGAAATATTGGTCGGCGAAAAGGTGCTGGGAGTCGGCGTCGTACGGCGCGTCCTCGAAGGTGCCGTTGCCGCCGGGGATATACATGTCGGCGAGGTCGACGTCGGCCGTCTCGGTGTAGCCGGGCACGATTGGATCACCGGTCGCGCAGTCGACCTGCGTGACCGTAAAGCGCATGCCGCCCAGGTCGGTGTCGGCCAAGACATCCGTCGTCAGCGCGAGCTTGGCGGTCTCGGCGGCATCATCGGGCGAGGTGGCGCCTGCGGGCCCGGGCTCGGTGGCCGACGAGCAGCCCACCGCCAAGCCCAGAGAGGTGACAAGTACGTATTTCGAAAGCGATTTCATCATTGAGCTCCATCCATAAGGGTGCGTCCATCAGAATTGAGAGATTCTCAGAGCTCCGAGTTCAACTGCGGCCATGGCGCGTCACTTGTCTGTGACAACCCAGCAGTAACAAATGCCCACCCGCCAAGAAAGCGCTCAGGGCCCGTTTGGGCTCCAAAATCGCGAATATATCCAACATTGCACCAAAGGCGCGCCCAGGCGCCACTTTCGGCACCGAGGTTGAGCCAAAGCGAAGACATGACGAGCGCAGAAACGCAGCGCACCACGCCCCCGGCGATCGTGAGCCATTGTCTGCGCCGCCCTACACCTGCCGGCCGGCCCCCGCCAACAAAATTGACTCCTGAGGCATCCATGGTACGCTGCGCATACCCGCGTTCACTGATTTTCGAAGTGTATGTCGCGGCTCGATGCGCACGGACGCGCACCGACGAGCGGATCCACCACCTCGATCCGCCGACCACGGAGGGTTGTAATGGCAGCAGAAAGCACATCTACGAAAAATTCGACGGGTAAATCACCGGCGCTCTGGCGCGAAATCGGCGGCCTTGTGCTCGTCGCACTCGCGCTGGTGATCTTGCTCTCCATCCTCAGCTTCGACCCGGCCGACCTCGAGGCCGCCGGCGCCCCGGGCAACCTCATCGGGCCCGTCGGCGTGCGCGTCGGAGACGCCCTGCTCTACCTGTTCGGGGTGGGCTCGTTCTTCTTCGACGCCCTGCTCTGGTACCTGGGCTTCATGCTCATCGTGGGCCGGCTCATCGAATGGAAGTGGTCCGAGATTGGCGGCCAACTGCTCTTCGTGCTCTCCGGCGCGATGCTCAGCCACCTCTTCTTCGTCGACTACACCCTCTTCGGCCACATGCCCGGCGGGCTCGTCGGCGAGTTCACCGGCGAGGTGATGCGCGGGCTCTTCGGCACGGTGGGCACATCCATCATCGGCGTCTGCTCGCTGCTCCTGAGCCTGATGCTCGCCACCGACATGAGCCTGGGCGCGCTCGTGCGCAAGATCATGGGCGGCGTACACCGCTTCGGCGCCTGGATGAAGCACAAGCGCGAGGTGCGTCGCCTCTACAAAGAGCGCGTGGCCGAGGAGCGCCGCAAGATCCTCGAGCAGGCCGCCAAGGAGGGCAAAGACCCGGCCCAGATCGCCGCCGAGCTGTCCGTCAAGCCGCTCGTCGAGGGCGACTACGAGTTCGACGCCGAAAAGGAGGTCGAGGAGAAGCTCTCCAAGAAGCTGATGAACCTCTTCAAAGGCGAGATCGACGAAGACTTCGACGAAGCCTCGACCACGGCGCCTGATTCGTCCTCCGACGAGGCCGATGACGACGATTGGGAGATGGGTGAGCCGATGGCCACCGACCCCGAGATCGAGGACGAGGACGTCGCCGACGTCGACGACGAGGAGGAAGAGGCGGACGAAGGTCCCGAGATCGTCATCCGCCACGTCGACGAGGACGACGACGAAGACGACGCCACCGAACAAAATGCGGGCGACGTCATCGACATGGGCGCCGAGAAGAAGGCCTCCGGCCCCGTCAACGCCGACTTCGGCCCGCAGATCGTCGAGAGCGAGGCGCAGAAGAAGGCCAAGGCCAAAAAGGACCTGCTCGCAGGCGACGACGAAGACGGCGTGCTCTTCAAACCCAAGAAG